>JBMFVX010000062.1:0-16309 GCA_049965775.1 Phycisphaerae bacterium | reverse complement strand
CGCCACCCCTTTCGTATGACCTTACTCATCGGCCATCCGAAAGAAAATCTTGAGCCTTTATAGCGCTGTCGTGCTAGCCCTGATTTTCAGCGGGTTGGCGACAGTCTATATTGTACGAGCTACCGGTGCATTCTGGCGGTCGCGCCCCGGAACACTTCTTTTATGTGCCACACTGGGCGATGTGGTGGTTGTTTCGTGTTTGGCGGTATTCGGTATTCTTATGGCGGCTGTACCGGTTGGTTTTGTTCTGGCTCTATTGTGCGGCACCGTCATTGTTATGTTCATACTTGATGCACTCAAACGACCTCTGCTGCGGCGTCTGGCGGGCACTTGATGGTGTTGCCGTCATGGCTAGGCTGGGGGGTGGTCGGTCTTTTAATAACGGTTGTGCTCACAAGTTTAGTGCTAATTCTCCGTTCAAATATTGACGGGCGTGGTGCCGGCCGCTTCCCGCAGCCTGTTCCTTTTCAGGGATGTATTTTCCCCAATCATCTGTCAAACATCGCCTGCAGTTTAAGCCTGGCCTGTTGATAGCCGCGTGTTATACCGGCCGGACGTCCGAAATCGGCCATGGTCGAGGCTGTTTTATGCCCTTGAAAATGTATTTGTCCTCGCCGATACTCCCTAAAGGTGTCCAAGGCACGCGATTGAATCGCTGAGATGATCCGTAAACAAGGTAAAAGTCATGCTCCATCGGCGCAACTTTCTGCAGATTACAGGCGCCGCGGCGGCCGCATCCGTCGCGCTTACCTCACCAAAACGTGATGCGACCGCTGCCACGCCCGCTGCGGCCAACCCGGCGTTCACACCGCATGGCGAAAACCTGGCGTTCGGCCGCCCGGTGAAGGTTTCGTCCACGGCATACGCCCCAACACCCGGATTTCTGGCCGTGGATGGTTCCCCCTATAGTTGGTGGACCAGCGCCCCAACCGATCCATCCTCGATTGAAATAGACCTTCAGGCTGCCTGCAGCCTCACCAGTTTGCGGATTGCATTTCCACAGGAGGCAGGCAATATTCCCCCGCATCCGACGCGTTGGACGCCCTCGCACGATGTGCTGGCCAGTTATGCCGTGGCGTATCGGGTCGAACTTTCCGCAGATGCCAGAACATGGAACGATGTATTCCATACCAGGCATGGCGTCGGCGGTAACCTCACATTGAACTTTGCTCCGCAGGTAGCCCGCTACATACGCCTCACCTGCACCAAACGCTCGTATGCCAATTACGGCGTGGGCATTACCGCCATCGAAGCCTATGGTTCATGCAGCGAGCCTCGGCCGCGGCCCACAGGCTGGACTGCGCCACTGGCCCCGCGACAAAAAACCACCACCGCCCAGCCGCCCCGCGACGATGGCCATCTCACCGCCGGATGGGAAATGGTGATGCAGGGTCTGGGCCTCACGCATGCTGATGGGGCGGCTATTTCCAAGGCCGGTTTCGACTCTCGCCGTTGGTATGAAGCAACCGTGCCCGGCACGGTGCTCACCACACTGGTTAATCAGGGCGTATTTCCTGATCCATTGTTTGGCCTGAACAACCTGCAAATACCTGAAGCGCTCAACAAATACTGCTGGTGGTACCGCAATGCCTTTACCCTGCCGAAGTCTTACCGCGGCAAACGGGTATGGCTCAACTTTGCCGGCATCAATTACATAGCCGACGTCTGGCTTAACGGTCAGCGGCTCGGCGATGTTCGTGGCGCGTTTATCCGCGGTGTTTTCGATATCACCGACATCGTCCGTCAGGCACAGACCAATGTGCTGGCCGTAAAAATTCAGCCGCCGCCGCATCCCGGCCTGCCCGACGAACAATCATGGAAAACCGGCGCCGGGTTTAATGGCGGCCAGCCTGCGCGCGACGGCCCCAATTTCTTCTGCACCATAGGTTGGGATTGGATTCCGGGTATTCGTGATCGCTGCATCGGCATTTGGAACCATGTGTTTTTAACCAGCACCGGGCCGGTGGCGCTGAGAAATCCGCGCGTCGCCACAAAACTGCCGCTGCCAAATACTTCTTCGGCCGACATCAGCGTTTCGACCGAGTTGGTCAACGCCGGCAACCACGCGGTCAGCGGCGTACTTAAAGGCCGCATCGCCGATATTACCTTTCAAAAATCGGTCAGTGTGCCCGCTGCCCAAACCGTGATCGCGGCCTTCAATTCGCACAATTTTCCGCAGCTTCTCATGCCCCATCCGAAGCTCTGGTGGCCCAACGGCTACGGCGAGCAGCCCCTTTACACGCTGGAGCTTTCATTTGAGGTAGACGGCCAAACATCCGATGCCTCAACAACGCGGTTTGGCGTGCGGCAATACGAATATGAGAAATCCCCTGCGTTAATTATCAAATGCAATGGACACCGAATCATGGCCCGCGGCGGCGACTGGGGCTTTGACGAAGCCCTTAAACGCATTCCATACAAATCACTTGACGCCTGGATTCGCATGCACCAGATTGGCAATCTAAACATCATTCGCAATTGGACCGGCGAAAGCAACAGCGACGAGTTTTTTGATCTCTGCGATAATTATGGCATTATGGTATGGACCGAGTTCTGGATGGCCAACCCGGGCGACGGTCCCGACCCCGACAATCCCTCCATGCTCCTGGCCAACGCGCAAGACACCTTCAAACGGTATCGCAACCATCCCAGCATTGTCATCTGGTGTGGCCGCAACGAAGGCCCGCCGCCTGCCATTATTAACGCAGCGCTCAACAACATGGCGCAAGAACTCGACGGAACCCGCTACTACCAGCCCGGCTCATCCTTTGCCGGTGTGCAAAGCGGCGGGCCGTATTTTTATCAGGAACCGTCGGCGTATTACGCACCGTCTTACAACGGGTTTAAGACCGAAATCGGCAGTGTATCGGTCCCGACGCTCGACAGTCTCAAGACGACGATGCCGCTCGACAAGCTCTGGCCCAACCACAACAATACCTGGGCATATCACGATTACTGTGTCAATGGCGCTATGGATATAAGACATTACGAGGCGGCCATGCAACGGCGTTTTGGCCATGCGGGCAATATTGAAGAATTTGTGCAACGCGCCCAAATGCTTAATTACGAGGTTTATCGCGGCATTTTTGAAGGTTACATGAGCAAGCTGTGGCACAACGCCAGCGGCGTCATTTTATGGATGAGCCACCCGGCCCAGCACAGCACAGTCTGGCAGCTTTACGCCCATGATTTTGAGGCTCATGCTTCGCTCTATGGTGCGAAAAAAGGCTGCGAGCAACTGCATGTGCAACTTTCGCCCGTGGATGGCTCCGTCATGGTCATCAACCATGGTTTTGAGCCGCTCAATGCCGCGGTTGTCTTGGCCCGTGTTTACAATCTCGACGGCTCGCTCGCCGGCAAGATGCAACACACGCTGAACCTGGCAGCCAATGCCAAAACAGACGCCTTTAAGCTCCAACTGCCTAAAAAGCTTTCAGAGGTTTATTTTGTCCGGCTCCAGTTGCATGATGCCGCCGGCACCTTTATCAGTGACAACTTCTATTGGCACGGCCGCAAGAACGACAACCTGCGGGCCATGAACCGCATGCCCGATGCCGCGCTCGCTGTTGAGGTAAAGCGAGCTAAGCGCCTTATGTTTGCGGCCAGCGTAACCGTCAGCAACCCGAACCGCACCCCGGCCATTGCCATTAAACTCACACCGCGTAAAGACCACGCTCAAGGGCCGCAAAGCCGCATTCTGCCCGCGTTTATCAGCGACAACTATTTTTCGCTTATGCCGGGTGAATCCAAAACCGTCAGCGTGGAGTTTTATGCCCAGGATGCCGGCGGGGCGGCCCCCATGCTCGAACTGAGCGGCTGGAACATCAAGCCGCAACGTTTCGCGCTGTAGCCGCGCCGGCTGCAAGTTAATGCGGGTGGACTTGCGGAACTGTCCGGGTGCGGCGGCTTAACCTGTTTGAAATATTGTAACGCAGCACCTTTTCAATCTTTGCAATAAATTTATTTGAGCCTTTGCGCCGAATTCATCATAGTCGCCTCACTCTCCGTATAAACCGACGCAGAACCACGCGGCAGGCTTCCTATGCCACGTCACCCGCACGGAACGTCAACGCCGTTCGCAAAGAATATTCCGGATAGCAATTGGCTTCAATATTCGCTCATCCCGGTGGCACGTGCCCTGCGCCGCAACCCCCATTGGGCCGCTTCATAAGCTTGCCGATGCCGCCGTACTGCATCAGCGGCTGGGGCTTCAGGCCGGCGCGGGCCCATGGGAGTTTTATCTGGCTCCACGGCATTGGCGGTGAGTTCAGAAGGCTGGCCTGCGGGTTGTATGCCGGTGAAATATCATTGCCCTTGCCCGAAATGCTCCCCGCATCAGCGCCATGGATCGCAGCCACCAGTACCGCACGGTGCGCGGTGGTGCTGATTTTATCGTTAATGAACTTTACGTTTACGTTGCGCGTTGAAAGCAGCACTGCCGCAGTGGGGTAGGGCGTTTCAATGGTGCTCTGCACAATGTACAGCGTGCCGTCGTGGCCCGCATGGCCGTCGCGGCCGAAGTGAATCACCTGATGATTGCCGGGGCAGTGCGGCGACTTTTGAATGATGCATCCGAGTATCACCGCATCGCTATGGGGCACGTCAGTGTCGCCGCGGGCATCCACCAGGTCCAGCTCTCGATTGGCCGAGTTGTGAATGTAGCAGTATTCCACCCATGTCATGTGACACCTGCTTTTGAGATTATGCCCGGTGAGGCTGTGCGAAATATCACACCCCCGTACCACAGCGCTGGTGCCGCCCAAGTATAAATTATGATTATACCCCGGCTGGCGGCCGGTGCCGTTGCGTGTTATGTGGCAGCCGGTAATGAGTTGGTGGGCGCCCGTACGGCGGGCGTAGATGCCGTTGCTCATAATACCCATGTCGTTGTTGTGAATGTAGCAACGGCGAATTGTAATGTTGTCAGCCGCATTAATGCGTACGCCCGCTCCATTAAACGAATCATTGTGGGCATTATAAAGTTCAAAGCCTTCAAGCGTGCAGCCGCTGCTGGATGGGTCAAATTGAAAAATAGCCCGCGGTATGGGGCCGCGTCCGTTGTAATTAAAGCCGCCTCCGTTGATCGCGACATAACGGCCTGGTGTTGCGGCCACAATCGCAATCCGCGGTGTCCGCATAAGAATGTGTACACCCCGGTAGGGCTGGTCGCCGGCAAGCGGCCACACCTTAATAATGTCGCCCGGATGCGCCGCCCGCACAGCCGCAGCGATAGTGCTGAATGCCTTATCAGGGCCAACCGTTAGCGTGGCGGCCGCACAGGCCGGTGTTATGGCCTGCAAGTTCCATAGGATAACGATGGCAGCGAACATGAAACAGCGTATGCGCATGGCAGCCTCCAATATTAAGTATGTCGCACGGTTAGCGATCCAGCTGAGAAATTAGAGCACAAAAAAAAGAGCCGGAGCAGCAACGCCGCACCGGCCCTTAAATCTTTGAAAAAGTCGCCCGCAATCGGGCGGTCACTGAGCTGGTGCTCACTTCTTCTTTTTATCCTTCTTGGGCTTCTTTACTTCCTTGCGACGCGCATTGTTGCCTTTGGCCATGGTAAAACTCCTTATAAATGGCCCTGAGATTGAGCCGGCAACATCACATGATGCCGCGGGCTGAATCTAAAACACCCGTTTATGGGTGTATCGTACCTTATTTGCAGCCTTTGGCCAGCAAAAAATAAAAATATTTATTGCACACCGCGCCGGGCGACGTCATTTTTGCGATGCCACGGTTCTCGGGCGTGGCAATTTTTCCGGGTGGTCAGTCGGCTGCGCCGGTAACGCAGACATCTTGTCTGCATCGGCCCGAGTGCGGGATTCCGCGTTCCGCTTCAGAGCAAGGTAATCAGCCAGCGCCCCGTACCTGGCAAAAGCGCCTGGGGATGCCAATAAAACAGGCTTGATCCCGGGGCCGCCTGGAAAAATCGCCGCGCCATATTTCTCGCCCGCTGTGCTATTCGCTTGACCCATTGCGCTCGCCCGGCAATCTGGCCCGTTCGCCTCGGCATAGCACGATCACTTTGTTGATGGGCCAAATTCGCTATGATAGCAGGCGGCAATAACGACTCGGCCGCAGCCAATGTGTTTCTGGTAAAGCGGTGCGGGCGGTTCATGTGGATGGCCTATTGCATGATTCAGGCGGCGGGTTCTTCCGGCAAAAGCGTTGGTATCATCGGTGGCGGCCTTGGCGGTTTGGCGGCGGCTTGCACGCTCGCAGCGCGGGGTTACGCGGTCACCTTGTTTGATAAAAATGAGTGGGTGGGCGGAAAAGCCGCAGTGCTCAATGACCATGGCTTTCGCTTTGACATGGGGCCGACCATTCTGCTGATGCCTTCGGTGCTGCGGCGCATTTTTGGCGAGGCCAATCGCCCGCTTGAGTCCATGCTTAACATGGTGCGGCTTACGCCGCAGTGGCGATGCTTTTTTGAGGGTGGAGGCGTCCTGAACCTCTGCGACGACACGCGGCAAACGCAGCAAAGCATCGAGCAACTCTCGCCGCAATCACCGGCGGCCGGGCAGTACGCTCATTTTCTGGAAAGTTCGCGCCGTATGCGCGATATTTCTGACCGCTACTATTTCTGGAAGTCGGTCGGCGGCATCCGCGACACGTTCGACGCTAAAACCACCTTTACGCCCGGCGTACTTAAAGATCTGCTGAGCATGAAAATCGGCCGTACCGTCGCCGGCGCCGTGCGCAGCATGGTGCATGATGAGCGCGTAGCGCAAATGCTCGATCATTTTACGCAATATGTAGGCTCGGCTCCCGACAAGTCGCCGGCCATTCTGCTGGGTATCGCCGACATGCAGCTTCAGGAAGGCATCTGGTACCCGATGGGGGGGACCCGTGCCGTGCCGGTAGCGCTGGAAAAATTGGCTCGCGAACTCGGCGTAACCATTTGCACCTCTACACCCGTCAAGCAAATTATTGTGCAGGGGCAGCGTGCCCGCGGCCTTATTGCCGAAAATGGACGGTCCTACGAGTTCGACTTCATCGTCAGCAACTCCGACACGGTTCGCACCCACCGAGAACTGCTTCAGGGGCAGCCGAGCGAACAGTTCTTTAAGCGGCGCCGCTATGAGGCGGCCTGCTCCGGAGTGGTGTTGTACCTTGGTTTAAACCGTCGCTACGACCATTTGGCACATCACAATTTTGTCTTTTCGCGCAGCCCCGAAGAGGAGTTCGACGCCATTTATCGACAGGGCAAGCCCGCGCCCGACCCCACCTGTTACCTCGCGGCGCCGGCCCGCACCGAAGCCGCCGTAGCGCCGCCCGGAGGCGAAGCGCTTTATGTGCTGGTGCATACGTCTTATTTAAGGCCCGGGCACAACTGGACGCAGATGCTGCCCGCTTATCGCGATGTCATTCTCCGTAAACTCGCCACCTGCGGCGGCATGCCTGATATCGCCGAGCGAATCGTCTTTGAAGCCGCCCTTACGCCAGCCGACATACACGCAAGATATCATGTGCTTGATGGCGCTATTTACGGCCTCGCAAGCCACGGACGCCTCAACGGTGCTTTCAAGCCGGCCAATCGCAGTCCAGATGTCGCCGGCCTTTATTTTGCCGGCGGATCGGCGCATCCAGGGCCAGGCATGCCCATGGTTCTTATGTCCGGCTGGATTGCCGCCAACACGCTCGATGGCGACGCGAAAGCCACCGCCCATGCGTAGCCCGACCTTCGCACTTTGCATCCGATTGCCGGGGATTGCACGATTTTTTTCGGCCTTGGTTACAGGTCAATGCGGCTTTGCCTCTCAAAACCCTTGTAGTGAAGAACTACCCTCTTTTTTTTTATTGATGTAATTTGCGATACTGCCGGGCAGGCTGGAAGCCCGCACCACAAGGGATGGCCTCTACCTGCGGGGTGCACAGTAACCGCCGCGACGTTGGCCAGTGGGCCTAGTCTTGAACGGATACCAGGGGTATTCGTATCCCCAAGAACCCTGAAAATAAGGGTGGTTTGTGGTGGAGACTTTGGGCCTTATTTGCAAAATAATGCGGTTTTTGGGGCCGAAGTGCGAAGGTTGGGGCAGCGTGCAGCGAGCGGAACGTGCGGCTTCGTGTAGCTGCAACGCCCGGTGAACATATAGCGTCGCGCAAGCGGCTTAATTTCTAACAACGGTGCATTCCGGCAATGCCGCTAAAAATGCCTTGCCATAGTGTTTACGCGCTATGCGATTATCAAGCACAACCACAATGCCCTTGTCGTCGCGCGTGCGAATCAAGCGGCCAAACCCCTGCTTAAATTTCAGCACCGCCTCCGGCAGCAGATAATCCTTAAACGAGTTGCCGCCGCCGGCTTCAATGGCTTCGCACCGGGCCTGCACCAGCGGCTTGTCGGGTACCGAAAACGGCAACTTAACAATAATAACGTTCGAAAGCGCCGCACCGGGTATGTCCACCCCCTGCCAAAACGAATCGGTTCCCAGCAGCACGCTGTGATCTACTTCCTTAAACTGCCGCACCAACTGCGTTCGGTTCAGTGCGCCTCCCTGCGCCAGCAGCGGGTAGCCAAGTACCGCCAGCGGTTTGGTAAGAATTTCTTTGGCGCGATCCAGCATGGCGTAACTGGTAAACAGCAGCATCGCCCGACCCTGCGTTTGGCGAATGTAGCTGATGGCCCGTTCCATGGCCGCCGGCAGAAACTCGCGGGCATCCGGACTTGGCAGGTTGGTTTCCAGGTAAATGGTTGCCTGCGTTTTATAATCGTACGGAGAGCCAAGCTGCAATTCGCGCTGGCGGGTTACCCCCAACCGGGCCCGAAAAAAATCAAATACGCTCTTTTCCTGCTGATTCGGCGCTGTCGTCGGCCCTGCCTGCGAGGCCAGCGTGGCACTGGTAAGAATGACCGATTTTTTCTGGTCAAATAAATTGGCCTTTAAATGTTCGGCCACGTTAACCGGGCTGCTTTTAAGCGCCAGCCGCCGCGAACGCTCGCTGGCATTTTCCACCCAATACACGCTGTCGGGCTGCTCCTGTTTAAGCAGCGAATCAAGGGCTATGGCAAAGCCCCGGGCGCGGTTGGCAAGGCTGGTAAGTTCAAAGCGGTCTTTTTCTACTGCGTAGGTGGCATCGTCAGGTGTGCCGACAGCCGGGTCGTCCTCTACGGGCGGCAGCTCGCACCCGGCTTTGGCTGCAAGTGTGCCAACGAGTTTCTCCAGGCTATCGGCCAGGGCGTTAAGCGCGGGCGAAAGCGGGTTATCAACGATATTTTTGTCGCGTACGCGCCCATTGGTATCGTTCTGACCGGCCAGCCATACCCCCAGGTCGTCAAAAAAGCCGCGAGCCGCGTTGTGCGCGTTTGTGACGCCGTCCACGGCGGCTGCGGTGTCCAACTTGTGCAGCGATGGCAACAGCCCGCGCGACGTGCGCGGCTGGTGCAGCGTAGACAATAGATACATCACCTGATGCTCGGTCACGCTCAATCCCAAATGATCCGACGCCACCGATTCGAGTGTGTGCGCTTCATCAAGAACCGCCAGGTCATACTCCGGCAGAATGCCGCTGCCGGCGCGCCGCAGCGCCAGGTCGGCAAAGAACATCGCGTGATTGCATACAAGTATCTGGCCATGACTCATGCGGCGGCGGCTGGCTTGATAAAAGCACCGCTCATAAAAATGGCACCGCCGTCCCAGGCAATTGCCGTGCTCCGCGCACGTTTTATCCCATACCTGCCACGCGGGCTGTCGCGGCATGTCAGAAAGCGAGCCATCGGTGGTGCTTTGAGCCCACTCCTCAATCATCTCAAAATCGTCCACCATTGCCGGCTCGGTAAATAAGTTGAGCATGCGGCTTCGCGCCTGCTCCAGCCGCCGCAGGCATAAATAATTAGACCGCCCCTTGCATAGCACCGCGGAAAACTCCTCCCCCGTGGCAGCGCGTAAAAACGGAATATCCTTTTCTATAAGCTGTTCCTGCAGACTGATGGTGTGCGTTGAAATGACCACCCGGCGTTTATTGGCCACAACCTCATGAATCACCGGTATCAGATACGCGAAAGATTTGCCCACACCCGTGCCCGCCTCAACAATCAGGTGTGAGTTATCGGCAAAGGCCGCAGCCACCGCATTGACCATTGCGGTCTGCTGCGGCCGCAGTTCAAAGTTTTTCAGTCGGCGGGCAATAGGCCCGGTCGGCGACAAAATAGATTGGCTGTCAAAACTCATCGCCTAAAGATACCCGCAATCGCAGATCATACAAACCGCGGCCCTGTCTTCCGCAGGTCACCGCATCGGTATAAAATGCTGTGCTGCACAGCAGATCGGTCGAAGCATGGCCGAGCCGCCCGACGGATGGTTTTAGTTTGCCCAAGCGGGCAAAAGTAAATCTGGCAGGCCATAATGTTAGAAGTAATGGAGGCGGAGGGAGTCGAACCCTCGTCCCGTGGCAGGTTGACTGTCACCTCTACGTGCGTGTGCAATGTGTTATCGTCGAGCCTGCGGGCGCCCATTGCCAAACTACCGCAAACTCCAGCCAATCCTGTGTCTTAGCGGGCAACCAATCAGCGCTGTTGCCCGAGCATTCCGCTAAGCGACGATTCTCCATAAGCCGCGGACTGCCCACGGGAATCGGGCTACCTGTTTATTAGGCAGCCATCCGCAGGCTTGCGCCGGCGGTTGGGAACTTGTAGTTCACATTTAGGTTTTTGCCACTCAGTTTTACGACTTGCTTGGCAGGTCGGCACGCCATGACGGCCACTACTGTCCGGTCGATACCTGTCGCCCCCTTTCAAGGTTAAACCAACATATCAAGCAGGAGTATACTATTTTTCCTTGCTGTATCCAAGTGACAAGCGGCTGACATTAAACAAGCCGCCTTTTGGCGTCGGCAACCGCTAAAATATGCGGTATTGCGAATGTTGCTAACGCCGCCTTCTGCCGCACCGGCAAAATCCGCCCGACTCGCCGCCCACCGGCCGCACTGTGCTCACACCCATCCCATCAAATCCCGGTTCGACAGCACCACACGCCCCCGGTATTATCAGACTCTCTCGCGGCTGGGGACGTTGCTGCAACGTCGCTGCGGGCGCGTTCAGTGTGAAGGATTCTATGGCTACTCCCGCACCTTCAGCGTCAAGCATAGAAGTACCGCTTTTGGACCTCAAACAGCAGTATGCCGCGCTCGCCCACGAAATACTGCCCGCCATCGAGCAGGTGCTCGCATCGCAAATGCTTATAAACGGGCCGGCAGTAGGCGAGTTTGAAAAGGCCGTCGCGGCCTACGCGCACTGCGCCCAAGCCGTTGGCGTCAGCAGCGGCACCGATGCCCTGCTGTGCGCTCTGATGGCGCTATGCATCGGCCCCGGCGATGAAGTTATTACGTCGCCCTTTACCTTTTTTGCCACCGCCGGCTGTATATGGCGCGTAGGTGCAAAGCCCGTTTTCGCCGATATAGACCCGCAAACTTTTAATATTAATCCGGCCGCCATTGAGGCCGCCGTTACGCCGCGCACACGAGCCATCATGCCGGTGCACCTGTTTGGTCAAATGGCCGATATGGACGCCATTATGGCTATCGCCCGGCGTCACAATCTCGCCGTTATCGAAGATGCCGCACAGTCTATCGGCGCTACCTACCGCGGTCGCCAAAGCGGCAGCATCGGCACGGCGGGCTGCTTTAGCTTTTTTCCGTCCAAAAATCTGGGCGGCGCCGGCGACGGCGGCATGATTGTCACTCAGGATAACGCCTTCGCCCAGCGTCTTCGTATGTTCCGCAACCATGGCATGGAGCCTAAGTATTATCATGCGTGCATCGGAGGCAACTTTCGGCTTGATACCATTCAGGCCGCCTACCTGCACATCAAACTCAAACACCTCGACGCCTGGTCGGCAAAGCGCCGTGAGAACGCGGCGCTTTATACAGCGTTGCTCGCCGATTGCCCCGCCGTACGCACGGCCGTCATTGCGCCCGAAAACGTCAGCATTTTTAATCAGTATGTTATTCGCACGGCAAAGCGCGATGAGCTTAAGAACTATCTCGCCACGCGGGGCATAGGCACCGAGATATATTACCCCTTGTGTTTGCATCAGCAGGAATGTTTTAAGTCGCTGGGGCACCGCACAGGCGATTTTCCCCTCTCCGAGCAGGCCGCCGCCGAGGTATTGGCCATTCCGATCTTTCCCGAGCTTACCCACCAGCAGATACACCATGTGGCGCAGGCTATTAAGAACTTCTTTTCAGGCCGTTAAGTGCGGCTGCTTGTGCGCCGCGTTTGCCCTGGCGCTACTATCACAACCTTGCCAGTTCCGTTAAAATAGCCGCCGTTTTAGATAGATGAACGTTGCGGGGTGTTAACACATGGCTAAGCAGGTAAAACGAAAAGCGGCAACCGAACAACCGAGCCATAAATCCGTTGCCGAACCACAAGATCAGGCCGTCGAATCAACCTCAGTTGAAGCCGAAACACTTGCCTTGCGTGCCGGCCCGGCCGGCATGGCCTTGGAGTTTGAAAAGCCAATTCTCAAGCTGGAGCGGCAAATACTCGACCTGGTACAACTGCAGGAACAAAAGGGGGTTGATTACAACACCGAGATCCGCCAACTTCGCGACAACCTCACAAGCCTGCTCAAAAAAACCTACCAAAACCTCACCGCCTGGGAAACAGTACAGGTGGCCCGTCATCCGGCCCGCCCGCAAACCCGCGATTACATTGACCTGCTCGTTAAAGATTTTGACGAACTCCATGGCGACCGTAAATTTGGCGATGACCTCGCCATCGTCACCGGCACCGGTCGCATCGCGGGCCATAAAGTTATGCTCGTGGGCCACCACAAGGGCCGCGATACCCGCGAAAAAATTGCCTGCAATTTCGGTTGTGCCCATCCCGAAGGTTACCGCAAGGCCCTGGCTAAAATGCAGTTTGCCGCCAAGTTCAAACTCCCCATCGTCACACTTATTGATACGCAGGGCGCTTACCCTGGCATCGGCTCGGAGGAGCGCGGCGTAGCCGAGGCCATCGCCGTAAATTTGCGCGAAATGGCTCTGCTGCCAACGCCGATTATTTGTATAGTCATCGGTGAGGGCGGCTCCGGCGGGGCGCTGGGCATTGGTGTCGGCGATCGGCTGGCGATGATGGAGTTTGCCTGGTACAGCGTTATTTCACCGGAAGGTTGCAGCGGTATTCTCTGGAAAGGCTCGCAAAATGCGCCCGACGCCGCCGAATCGCTTAAGCTCACAAGTCGGCATCTTAAATCGCTGGGCGTCATAGACGAAATCATTCGCGAACCGCTCGGCGGAGCCCACCGCAATCCTCGCGCCGCCGCCGACGCCCTTGAGCGTTACATTGATCGCACCCTGCGCGAGCTTAAACCGCTTTCCGCAGAAAAATTAACCGACGCCCGCTTCGATCGCCTCCGCAAACTGGGTGCCGACGCCATAGAGGTGGCTTAAAACCGCATTCGCATTCGGCTGGCATTGTCGGCCATGTGCACCAATCAGCTTGCTCTGTTCTTACCGCCTCACGTCCCTGAAGGTGTTACCCCGGACAGCCCGCTCGATTTCATCTGGCGGCTGCGGGCCTGCATGATCGCTTTTACCTGCGTGGCCGAGCGGCTCATCTGCACCCGTATGCACCCCAGCCGCCGCGTGCTCAAGAGCGTTAGCGGCCACCGGGCGGCCAGCGCGGCATCCTGTCGGGCTATTGCACTGGATTCTCCACTGGCAATAAGCGTGCGGCAGCCAATGGCTGCAAGTTCAGGCTCAACCAGTTTGTGCAGCCGTCCCGGCCCCGTCAGCAGAACCGTTGCCACGGGCACCTGGCCCCCAAGCACCTTGGCCAGCCACGGCAGTTGTGTTTTGTCGCACACCAGCAGCGATTGGCCGCCGCAGCGCAGGCGCAGCACCAAACTGCGATAACCTGGCGCACTGTGCGGCGGCAGCGAACGCGGCGGCCACAAAATCTCGCAGCTTACATTGTCGGCAAGGCTAAACACATCACCCCGCGCCAAGGCAACAGCTTTAAGCCGCTGCTGTTGGCACATCTCAAAAAACTGGCCTATGCTGCGCTGCTTGGCCGCTTGCAGTTTGTCAGCCGCACTGCATAGCAGGGCCGTCGCATCATGTTGGCTTGCCAGCGCAATGGTCGCGGCGGCATGGTTGGCGTCTATCTTGGCGGCCAGCACGGCCTGCAGCGGCCACAGCCCGTTATTGCGCAAAAACGCGTTAACCTGCCCGCGTAAAAATACCGGCGAACCAAGTGTGCCGGCATTAATCGCAATGGTCGCCCCGTCCGGCAGTTGCGCAATAGCACAGTTGCCGCTGCCAACATCCAATACATCTATTCGCAGCGAGTCCTTAGCCTGTGTAAACGTATACCAGCCCGTCAATACAACCGTAGCGGCAGTTAGGGCCACCAGCGCCGTAGCACGGCTTAACTTAAGCGGTCGCCGCAATGCCCAAAGAGCCATCGCCGCATACAACAGCAGCACGACCCACCAGGCGGGCGAACGCACCACAATGTTGCCGCCGGGCAAGCCGGCCAAAAAGCCTACGAGCCATATCATCAGGTGGCCCACAGGGTACGATACCAGTGCCACCAGTTTGCCCAGCGGCAACCATAGCACAGCCGCCAGCAACTGCACCAGCCCAAGAATAAGAGCGGCCGTCACCAGTGGCAGCAAAAGCAGGCCGGAAATGATCGCCAGCGGATTCATTTGATTAAAGTGGTACGCCACCAGCGGAAACGCAATAACCGAGCCGATAATGTTGCACGTAAGAATGCCGCAGATGGTGTGCTGCAATCGCAACAGCCAAAATCCCCATGGCTTGTTGCGGATTCGCGCGACTTCACCGGCTCGCAGCAGGTAACGCCCGAAGATGGCCCGATGACAGCGGCCGCCCAGCAGAATAAGTCCCACCGTCACCAAAAAACTCAGTTGAAAGGGCGGACTGAATAATTCGGCCGGGTTCAGCAGCAACACCACAATCGCGGTGAAGGCCAGAATATTTAAAATTTGCACGGGCCGGCCAGCCAGCAGCGTTGCCAGCACCAATACGGTGGCCAGCGAAGCCCGCAGCACCGGCGGGCCGCATGGCGTAATAAGCATATAAGCCAGCACCGCAAAAATGCACACAATGGCCCGTGGCCTGGGCCGGCGAATAACCAGCCGCAATACCAGCCATATTCCCGCCGCAATAATCACCACATGCAGGCCCGACAGCGCCAGCAGATGCGCCGCTCCGCTGCGCGAAAACTGCCGCGCAACCTCCCGTATCGCCGGGTCGCGAAACCCCAGCAGCAGTGCGATGGTGTCGAGCGTTTCGCGATTGGCATAAGGCAAAGCGGTGGCCCGCAGTCGCCGGCGCAGTGCCGCACGTGTAGAGTCAATCCAGCCCGTCAGCGGCCACAGCGCTTGCCGCGAGTGAATAATAGTAATTTGATTGGAGTATTTGGCGGTAATTTGTGCAAAAATCCGCTCAGCTGCAAGGTAGTTGCGGTAGTTAAACTGACCCGGATTTGTCGCTCCCGGCGGTCGCGATAGCCAACCAACAACCTGCACCTGTTGGTTATTTTTAAGCGCCGGCAAGTCACCCGGAACCTGTACCAGCACCTTGCCGCACGCCGGTTGCCAACGGCCGTTAATGCGACGCTGCAACATCTCGCCGATAAAAGTGGTTCGCGGCTGAGCAATAGAAAAAAGCGGCCCGCCTGCTTGCGGGCGGCGCAGTTGCGGGCTGGATATAATTTCCATACGGGCTGTGACAAGGCTGGCGCCATGGGCCGGCAGCGACAGCGCAATATGCCCCGGCGGAACCTGGCGCTGGTTAAGCTGCCACAGGCTCATTGCGCTGAAAAAAATCGCCGCCGCCAGCAGCGCCTGCGGCACCAGTGCAAATACACCGCCCATGCCAAACCGCAGCAGGCGGCAGAGCGCCCAGCCAGCCAAACACGCAGCGGCGATGCACCACAAAGTAAAAAAGTGCCATGGAACCGCAGCGCCCGCGCCAATGCCGCCGGCCAGCAGCACGGCCACCGGAACCAGCGGATTGCGCGGCCAAAAATACTCCCACATTTGCGCCCGCGTAAACTCCGGCGCCGCCGCCGCAGAACTTGCGGCCGAGGTGGATGATTCCTGCGCAGACTGCGCGATAAGCTGTTCCAAAACTGCGCCGCTCCCACAAGAAAAATCCCTTGCTCCGTCTGTCAGGCCTCCTTCTTATGTTAGCCGGAAATTATACTGCAATCGGCCGGGATTGCGGCAACGAAAATGAACATCTTGCTTCTGTCTTGCTTCAGTCGGAATTGGACAAGGGGGCTTTTGGCGTTAAGGATACAATGGCGCCGTTTTTAGGAATCCGT
>JBMFVX010000061.1:0-16559 GCA_049965775.1 Phycisphaerae bacterium | reverse complement strand
AGACAAGTCGCCCCGCCGGCGATAGAGGCGAGCACTTTCCATCCCTTCCTTTTGGTTGCGGCGGAGCCGCGCTGGGGCCCTCTGAGTTCTCGGTGGCTAAAAAACTTTTGCGCGACGAATTTCTCACACAGAGCCACAGGCATCAAAGAGCTACGGATGAAACGGGCGGAGCGCATCTGATGCGGTTTGCGTTTGGGCCTAAAATGTTTAGTTGTTGCAACCATCAAGTCGCCTCAAATACGATGGCATCATTTTAACCGCTTCAAGCTCTCACCGACAACGGAGAACCCGCAACTCTCAACCGGAATGCGGCGACCGCGGGTTCATCGCTTATTATGGAATGTGACACCCCTAAAATTAGCCGGGCCAGTATAGCGCTCGCTTTTTGGAGTTTTCGTGATTTTTTCAGCCGTGGTTGCAAATAATGCGGTCTTCAGAGCCGAAACGCGAAGGTCGCGCTTAACGAAGCGCCACGAAATGACGGTTTTACCGCTGATACAGCGGCAGATAGTTGTAGGGCACACAGAGCGCCAGGAGGGCCATGGAAGTGGCGTATACTTTGCCGCCCTGACCTTCGATGCCGGAGCGCGGGGTCCAGGAGCCGTCGTTTTCTTGAAATTGAATAAGCTGCCGGCGTATGGTGGGATAGATGTGTCGCCAGTAGCGTCCCTGCAATTGGTTGGCCGCCTGCGAGCAATAGTAGACGGCATAAAAATAAAACTGCATGCCGGGGTCGAGCGGATGAGCGAGCAGATAATCTCCACCGCTGGAGGCCTGGGGACTGTTGCGCTTGCCCAAAAGCTCGAGCGCGACGATGCCGGTGCCGGTGCGAGCGCGGCCCGGGGCGCCGTGCGGCTGGTAGGCAAAACCGCCGTTGGGCACGGCATCGCGCAATACAAAAGCTATGCCGTCGCGCAGTGCAGATGCCGGAATTACCGCTCCGCAGTCGCCGGCTCCGCGCAAAGCCATAAGTTGCCAGCCCGTGACCGAAATATCAGCATCATTGGCTTGCGGCTGGTAGCGCCATCCGCCGGCAAATATTCCGCGGGAGTTCTTTTGTGCCGCAAGAATAAAAGCCACCGCGCGTCCGACGGCTCGGCCGATGGCTTTGCGTCGCTGATGATTGACCATTCCATAACATTCTTCAAGCATGACGGTGGCGATGCCGTGGTCATACATGGTTCCGCCATTGGTGACGAAGTAGCCGTTGTGGCGTTGTATTGAAAGTACCCAGTCAATGGCGCGATTCATCACATGCGAGTAAGGGCCGCTGATGGGGGTGTAACCGCGGGCCAAAAAGGCCATCACCGCGAGGCTGGTAACGGCGACGCGGTCCTGTGCTGCCGCCGGAAAATGCCCATCGGGTCGCTGCTGGCGGGCAAGCCATTTCAGGCCCGAGTTAATGGCGAGGCGTACATTTTCAGCGATGGGCGCTCGTGCAAAGGCGCGCCCGCCGCCGGCTGCGAGGCACACAAGGCAAAGCCATAATGCAAGAAAAGAGCGATTGAAGGACCGCTTTGCCGGAGGTTGGCGATCGCAGTCTGCGCCCGAGCCTGCCCGGGGCAATTGCGGCGATGAGGTCTCGCCGCCGAGCCAGCAAGAGTTCACAGCGTTGCCGTGGTTGATGCGCATCGTAATCAGTCCTTTGAGGTTGTCGGGTGCATGCGGGCGAGCCGGAGATAATACTGGCGAATCATATCCCGATAGCCTGCAGGAATCTTTTGCCCGGCGGCATTGACCAGGTTTTGTCTTTGGAGCGGGCCCAGGTTTCGCCAATCGGCGGGGCTTATGCCCAGCGATGCGACGTCCGCCGGTGGTTTGTCATTCATCTGCTGCGGCGCGTTGATGCCGCCCCCGCCGCCGCCCTGACCGCTTGTGCCGGGGGAAGCGGAGTTTTGGCCGGTGCCGCCGGCCATTTGTGATTGGGCGGTTAAACCGGCGGCCTGACTGATTTGCTCGCCGGCAGCGGCCAAGGCTTGCGACGCCTGTTGTGCGGCGGCCGCACTCCCTTGGCCTGCCTGCTGCTGTGCGGCGAGCGCTGCTTGAATGCGCTCGGCGGCTTCAAACATGCGCATGGCGCGTAATTGGTTGGCCGTAAGCGCCGGCTGTGCCGATGGTTGGCCGGCACCCGCACCGGGCTGGGCTGCGCCCGGCTGACCGGCTGCCGCTGGTTGGCCGTGTTGCCCCTGTCCCTGCTGGCCTTGTGATGCGGCTTGGCCCGTCTGGCTGCCGCCATTGTGTGCCTGGCTTTGGTCGGTGCCGGTTGTGCTGCCTTGAATGCCGGGCTGCTGCGAAGGTGAGTTGTTGCTTTGCGGCGCTCCGGCCTTGTGGCTGCCAGCTTGTTCTGGAGCTTGTGGATTTATTTCGCCGGCATGTGCCATAAAGCTTTGGTACTTAGGCACCAGCGCCAGTTCCGGCGAGTTCTGCAGGCCCTGTAAATCGAGCTGGGCGATTTTCATGTGAGCCAGTGCCGCCCGCTGCTTTTCTTGTGCCAGTGGATTGTTGCCTTTGGCGGTGGCATCCGCGGCCTGCTGTTGGCGTTGTTGGGCTTGCTGCATCTGTGCGTCGGCCTGCCGCACGTTATGGGCGATATCCGGCGAACCCGTCGCGGCCTGTTTGGTGATTTGTGCCGCCAGCTTGCGTGCCGCAGCTATCTGCTCGAGGGCCTGCTGTTGGAGCGGTTTGCTGTCGGCGGTAGCGGGGGTTTGGATCGCAACCACATTTTGAGCCTCGGCGGTTTGTTTGGCCAGTGCCTGCTGCTGCTGGGCGAGTTGCGATGCTTGCTGTGCTGCAGCCTGGGCTTGCTGCTGGTCTGGTGTGGGGGCTTGCGCCGCCGCCGCCTGCTGCGCTGCTGCGCTTTGCAATAACTTAGCGGCTTTGGCCAGCGATTGAGCGGCCTGCTGGGCGTTATTTTGCTGCGCCGCGCTCGCCGCCTGGCCGGCGAGTTTGCGGGCGAGTTTTAATTGCTGCGACTCTTGGGTTCCGGTGCTCCTGGCCATCAACTGTTGATTAAGATTGTTGAGAGCGTTCGCTACGCGGCGGGCATTAACCTCGGCGGGCGCTCCGGGCTGGTTGTGCAAAAGCTGCTGGGCGTTGGCCGCCTGTCGTGCAAGATCATTTGCCGCGTTTTGCGCCTGCTGGGCTTCCTGCCGGGCCTGCTGCTGCTGTGGCGTTGGCGGACGGTTGGCCAATTGCGAAAGCTGGTTGGCCGTGGTGGCAAGCTCCTGCGACATATGCTGCTGACCTTGCTGCTCGGAGGCATACTGATGGTGCAGCAGATTGCTTACCGCCGTGAGGCGTTCGGCGCCGGTCGGAAGCTGTGCCAGCGATTCGCGTAAAACCTGCTGCCGCTGCTGCTGAAAGTTGTTAATACTTTGATTCAATTTCTGTTGCTGGTGGGCAAGGCTGGCCAAAGTCTGCTTTTGTTGTTGCATTGCGGATTGATGCATCAGGTCGGCATTGGATTGCTTTTGCAACGCTATGGCATGCTCTACCTGTTGACCCAGCGTGCCGAGTTCGGGTTGCACATTTGCGGCCATTGGTGTTTGCAGCGCCTTATGCTGGTTCACCAGCTTTTGAAGCTTGGCCGTTAATTGCTGTTGTGCGTGGGAGAGTTTTTTGGGCGATTGCTGCACCAGCATTTGACGGGCGAGATGTTTTTGCTCAGCGGCAAGTTGTTTGACGGTATCTTCAAGGTCGCGCTGCTTGGCTTCCTGCTCTAGTGCCTTGAGTAGGCTATCGAGTCGCTGAGCGGCCTGGGCGAGATTGTCTTGCGTGGCCGCTACGTCTTTGCGCAACTGGGCCGGCTGGTGCGGCGTAAAAGAGGCCTGCGTGAGCGCGTCGGCGGCACGGCGCATCGGATGGCGAGCCACGGCAATGGCTTGGTTGGCAATGTCCGCAAAGTCGCCGTTGAGAAAGCTTTGCATGGACCTGTCAAGCGCGGTGCTGGCCTGGCTCATGGCGGCGATGCGCTGTTTAACCTGCGGTAACTGCCATTTGTTCCAACCGGTTTGGCCGTTGATGCTCTGGGCCAGCGGCCTGGACCAGTTTTGATTGTTGTGGACCTGCTGGAGCGCCTGGCGCAGAATAACTTCCATGCTGTGGGTTACGCGGCGGTCCATGCGCTGGCGAAAGCTTTGGCCAAGCCATGGCGTAATATCAAGCTCGTGGCGGGTGGTGCGTGTACTTTGAGCGGCTGGCTGGCAGTTGTCGGTTGCCACCAGACGATAGTAAATATGTTCAGGTTTGGGCACATCGGCCTTTGCCAGAACATCGGCGACAGAAAGATTCCATTCCTCTTTGAATTGCCTAAGATCGGGTGCTCCCATTGGTATGGGAACCGAAAATGGCGCCGATTGGTTTACCGAAACACTCGCATGGATGGCCGTAAGGCCAAAATCGTCGGTTGCGGCAAATTCGACCGGTACGGTGTCGTCAGGGCGCACACGTTCGACACGTCGGGGGCTGGTGATGCGAATGGTTGGCGGCAGGTCGCGGGTGGCCACAATGGGCCATGTGCGATCGTCGCTGTTTTTTATGCCTTCGTCGTTTACCAAAATAGCGCGGTAGGTGGTGGTGTTGAGCACATCAAACGTCGCCTGATACGCCCGCGGCCCCATGGAGGTAAGCGGTATGGCGGTTTGGGTTGGGCCTGCTTTGCCAAACACCAGACGGCTGCGGGCCGAGAGCTTTTGATTAACATGCAGAACAAGCTGCACCTGTGTTCCGGAGATGGCCTGAACAGCGCCGCTGCTGCCCGTCATGACGCGCGGCGGCAATTGAGTATAGGCGGGGTAGCTGTATCGCTGTTCGTAGGCGGCCACAGCGGGGCGCGGTTGGACGGTCACATGGTACCAAACGGAGTTGCCCTTGCTTGAGCCAATGCGGTATTCAAAGCTGGCCGACACCGCGCTGAAGGTTCGCCGAAACGATCTCGGCCCGATCGGAGTCATGCTGCGATCAAGGGTGGTGCCGCCGGCAAAGCGTGTGGTAAGCGTTGCGGCGAGTCCTTTGAGCGACACGCCTTGTGTTGGCTTAAAATCAGCCATGATGGTAAGCGGCTCGCCTTGGGTAAGTATGACATTGCCGGGCTTGACGAGAATCGCTCCCAAGTCGGCTGGTATGCTGCCATTCCACGGAGCGATAACTCTTTGCAGGCCCAGTTCGACGGTTTGGGGCACAAGCGGCCAGAGAATAAGCCATGCGAGCAGGGCCGGCGCCAGGTAGGCGGCCCACCGTAACATTGCCGAGGGCGCCACCACCGTGTGGGGCTTCACCTCGCCAGCCTGGCTGGTGGCTTGTTGCAGGAGGTGCCGCACGAGTTCGGCAGATGACTGCGCGGCATCTTGATGTTCCCCAGCGAGTTCTACCGCGCTAAGGATTCGCTCTTGCGCAGCGGGTGTTGCGGTTTCAATCTGCCGAGCTGCCTGATAAAGCGACACGGGCGCAAACGCGGGCCGCAGAAGGCGGACAGATGCAATAACCTCCACCGCCCAGGCTGCCAGAGCCAACAGCCAGCGAACGATAGTCGGGATATGATCCAATGAGCCAAGGATGAGCACTGCAATCAGTGATACAACAAAAATGATCAGCAGTGACTGCAAAGCGGCCATGGCAATGCGCAACGCCCGCTGTCGCCGGGCAACCGCCCGCAGAGGCGCGATCAATTCGGGCGGCAGAGCGCCTTCAGGTGTGGGGTTTGATGCGTCAGCCATGATTTCGCCTCCGAAAGAATCTTGGCCTTGCGAAGAATCCATTATACAACTCCGTTTATCTTACGGACAATCCACTCGGCGGTAACGACGCCCGCAAATACCAGCAGGAATAAGAAGTGGGCCAGCCGCGTGTAGCCGCTGTGTGGATTGCTGAAAAACCCGGCTTGCTCTGGAATATGAAAAGTCTTTTTAGCGTTGGGTATGTGCTTGAGAAGCAGCGAGGCAAATGGGCCGCGCACCATCGCTCCCTGGCCGGCCTCGGCGAGGCGCATGAGCGCGGCGGGGTCAGCGCTGGGATCGAGCAATTCCAGATTAGCCTGGCGTGATACGCTGATGGCTATGCTTTTAACGCTGGCAGTTGGGTCGTCGCGCAGCTCATGCCCGACCGGCGAACCCCTGAGCGTTACCCGGTAATGGCCCGGTGCCAGGCCGGCTATGTTGCCGTCGTAATAACCGGCTGAGCCGGGCGAAGGTGTCATGGTGGCTTGTGCTACCTGTTGGGGGCTGGGGTTGGCTTTGGTAGGCTCGCTTAGCACGACCACCCGAAAGTGCAGGTTGCTTTCTGGTAGAAGGTTTTCGCCAAGCACACGCGCTCGCACGCGCACCTGCTGCCCCGCATGATAGTGATGATGATCGGTGCCAAACCGCACAAAACGTCCGCCGGCCGGCAGGCTTTGGCCCGTGGCCCAGCGCAGCACGTGGCCCCAGAAAATGTTCTGTCCGTTGTGCCCGTCGAGTTGTCTAAGGCGCCATGTTTCGTCGCTTGCCAGATAAAGCACCCGCCCGGAGCCAACCGACATGGCCGCAAGCAAAGCGTGGCGATGTTCGGAGTCGAAGCTTTGGCCCTTAGGGCTGCGCCCGGCGCCTGCGGGTATGGCCCAAATAACCCGAGCGCCGGCGCGGGCATCGGTTTGCTCGCTGTGCCAGTACCAGCGCGGCATGGCGGCAAGCATGCGGCCATTTTCGCCGCGGTCCGCCGAAAAAGCCGACAGCACCGACCCAACGCCCTGTGGCGTTACGATTGGCACAAAACCGTGGCGGAGTTGTTGGGCCAGTATTTCGGGCGGCCAGGCCGCGGTGAGCTTTACCGGCAGCAGCGGAGCGAGTGGTCCGCCGGCATAGCTTGCCGGCATGTACTGTTGCCCGGCCTCTACCACAAGGCACGAGCCGCTGTTTTTAACTGCGGCGGCAATGGCCTGCTGCATGGGGTTGGTCAAATCGCCGGGCGAAACGTCGCCGAGAATAATGATGTTGAAAACCGACCATTGCCGCGCATTGCCGGGCAACTGCTGCGCGAGATACGACTTATTTTCAGGTGACGCCGTCACGGGTGGCGGAGCCGCAATGCCCGGGATCGTTATTGGATGGAGCAGCACCGCCTGCAGATGCACCTGACTGTTGCGTGAAAGGTAATTGAGCAGATATTGATACTCCCAGCCGGGTCGGCTGGCCACAAGCAGCACCTGCAGCTTGCTGTGCCGCACCGCCACGCGCAGGGATTCTTCGACGGGTTGATGGTTCACCGCACCGGGCACCGGCTGTATACGAAGATGGTATTCGTAACTACCGGTGCCGGGCGGAATATCGTGAAATTGTTCGGTGACAAGTTCATCGTTGTTGTCGGCGGTGACGGTTTTTGTTTTTAGCAGCAACTCGCCCCGCAGCAGTTGCAGCGTGATGGTTTTACCCGCAAGGCTGCGCAACCGCACCACGGCGTTGAGTCGTACTTTGTCGTGTTGGAATGCCCAGCCCGGCCCGTTAAAACTGCGAATACTCGCCGCCGGCGGTGAGTTTGCCGAACCAATGCACACCGTAAACACCTTTACGCCGCGCGACCCCATGAGCCTCGCAATTGAATCGGGGTTAGGCCCCGTGTTTTGTCGGCCATCGGAGAGCACCAGTACGGTGGCGGCTGCCTGCGGGCCGAGGCGTTCGGCAATGGCCTGCATGGCTGCGGCAATATTGGTGGCGCGGCCGGTTGGCGAGAGCGCTTGGGTGATATTGGCGTTGAGCGAACTTGGTTGGGCGGGCGGCAGTACCGACGCAGCTGAAGCAAAGCTGACAAGCCGCACATTAAATCGTTTGAGAAGCGGCGCAAAGCCCTTTGCGGCGTTATTGGTAAGCAGCGCGGCGGCCAGATCGGTTCGCGTCATTGACTGCACGCGTTTGAGAGCGAGTTGCACGGTTTGATCGCCCGCATGCGCGATTAAAAAGTTGTGGTCTTGCGCTGCGGCGAGGCTGTGCAAGGCCGCGGCGGCAATGGCCATGTTGGCGGCCAGCAGGCTCCAATGCCGGGGTGCTTTGCCCCGGCCCATGTCGGCAAGCAATTCGCCGGTACGCGTCTGCATTCGCTGCAAATTATGCGCAAGCGCCGGCGGCTCACCGGATACATTGCCCACATCCCGGGCCAAGCTTCTCAGGTGATCGCGCCACGCGCTCATCTGCTTTGCGGCTCGTGCCAACAGCAGCTTGCGATGGGCGGTTGTTTGGGCAAAAGAGGCGTTTTGCACAATGGAGCGAATAACCCTTAATTGCTGGGCAAGAATAGACAGTCGCGCCACGTCGCGATCAAGCTTGTCGGACCAGATGCTCTTGGAAATAAACCCCAGTGCCGCAGCCCATTGCAGTTGGCGCTCGGGCGAAATTTGTTTGTCTACCAGGGCCATGGACTCGCTATGATCGAGCGTAAGCCACAGGGTGCCGCGTTGATGCAATGTATGCGTCCAGCGAACGACCGGGGCCAAAAGCAGTACAGCCATCAGCAGCACGAGAGCAAGCCGTAAAGCGGTGAGCCACAGTAGTACGGTATGGCTGATGGTACGCCGCTGGGCGTAATACAAATAACCGCACAGAGCCGCGGCGATAAGTCCAAAAAGCACAATCAGCCAGGGCGAAAACGCCGGGTGCACGCCAAACGACCACGCGGTTGGCGCTGCTATTGAGGCAAGCTGATGATTCCAATACAGGTTCACTGCTTAGGTTTCTCCTGTTTGGACGGGTTGTTGTTGTGCCGCAGCCGCCACAGCCGAACGGTGCACCACCGGCATGGCGCTGCGCAGTAGTTCGTCGCCGCCGCTGAGTCGGGCCATGCGGCGGCACAGCAAGGTTTCTATCACAAGCATGGCGAGCACCAGCAGGGCCATCCAGGGCCACAGGTCGGTGTCGGCATTCTGTGCGCCCAAGGCGGCAGCTATTTGAGCGGGCTGGATGATCTGTTTGATGAATTTCATTTGGGTCAGCCACGCCAGATCGCGCTTGCTTAAGGGTTGGGAGGCAAGCGAGCGGACATCCATGCCGACGGCAAAATACACCGGCTGCGGAATGGCTGGCGGCGTAAATGTCAGCGTGTATAAGCCGGGGTAGGTGGTATGGCTGTACACCAGCAGATAGCGGTTGGCACTGGTAATTTGCGGTTGAAGTTTGTGGGCGTTGCCCTGCGGGTCGGTTATGGCGGCGGTGTTTATTTGCGGCTCGGTGCGACCAGTCCAGATGGCCGGGCTGCCGGGGGTTAAATAGTGCCTCTGCGTATGGCGACGTCGGCCCAGCGCCAGGCAGGCGGCTGTTTGGTTTGCCAGGGGCACAAAACTGTCGGCGCGGGTTTGCCAGTCGTTCCAGCGGCCATCCACACTGGTGGTCCAAACCACACATTGGCCTCCGGCAATGCCAAAAGTGCGTTCCACAGCCAGCGGATCGCCGGTGGAGGTTACCAGAATAGTTTTTTCGCGTGGGTCGGTGGTTTGTAATTTCCACCATTTGCGCAGCGTAACGCCCGATATTACATTTTGGTCCAGCGCCGCCAACGGTCGAAGCAGCGGCGAGTTGGGGCCCCGCAGCACGATGGCCGGTGGATGATCCGGCGTGACCACGTCGGTCAGGCGGCCGAGATCAAAGCCGGCAGCGGGCAAATCCTGATTAAAAAAGTTGCGGGAAGTATTGCGCCCTAAAATAAACCATACGCCATGCCCCTGCTCGACAAAACGATGCAGCCGTCGCAAAAAATCCAAGGGCATGGCCTTCGGGTCGTTCACCACCACAGCCCAATAGTCGGTGAGACTTGCGGCATCGGCGCGGCTTACGCTCATAACCGTTGGTTTGATGAGTGCCTTTTGGGCCTCCGCGCTGGAATAGGGTGCCAACGCCGTTGCCAAAAAGCGACTGGCCCGGTGCGCGCCGCCCGGCGTAAGTTGGCTGTCCACCAGCAGCACCGGCAGATTATGCCACACCTGCACCGCCGCGAGCGACTGGTTATCGGCGGCGAGAGCGTCAACAATATCGGCTTTGATGGCAACCCAATGTGAACCGGGCGAAGCAAACCGATAGTCAAACGAAATGGTCGCGGATTTACCGGCTCCAAGATGGCCTATGATTTTTTGTGTGACCGGTTTGCCGTCAGCCGTGAACTGCAGTTTTATATCATCGGCCGGAAGCGGGCCAGAGTTACTGACGCCCGCGCTTATGGTGACCGGATGGTTCACGCCGATGGTGAGGGGTGGGTTTATGTGAATAGACCCAACGGAAATATCCGACTGGGCAGCGGTGCCATGAATCGGCAAATCAAAAATGCTGGTATTGGCCATGGCCGGATTGATGTTGCCGGCGGCCTGCCGCCATGATTCGGTGCGGCGCACCCGCCACACCGACGCCTCTTGGCCGGAGACAATAAAAATTGTTTTGCGTAAATTGCCCCCTCGGCCAAGCACCTCGTGCGCCCGCTCAATGGCGGCCGGTATCGAAGCGCCCGTCAGCCCCTGGTGCTCCTGGCTTAAGGGGTTAAGAAGACGGTTGCGAATGGCATCGGCGTTGTCTGCTCGCACCGGAAAGTGGGTAAGAGAGCGCGGGTGCGCCTCGGCGAGCACAACACTTAGCGTGTCGCCGGGTTTGAGGCTGTGGGCGATTTGTCGCACGACATCTATGCCGTGCTGAAATACCGTTCGCCGCCCGATGCGCAGGCCCGAAAGCACGGAATGATCGAGAATAACGCATACATCCGATGTGGCCTGCCCGGGCAGAAGGCCCAGTTGGCCCGGGCCAAGCAGCGGCCGCGCCAAAGCCAGAGCCAGCAGAGCCAACAGTGCCACACGCAGCAGCAGCAGCAGCCAATGTTCTATGTTGCGGCGGCGCTTTTGCAGCACCGCCGACTCCTGCAGAAACATCATCGCACCCCAGTTGATCGGGCGCGTACGCTGCCGGTGCAACAGATGAATGATGATCGGAATGGCCGCTGCGGCAAGCCCGGCCAGCAGCATGGGCATTTCAAACATGCTTCGAAGCCCTCCATGCGGCATCGGTCGGATGTGCCATGTGTTGTATCATCGGCGCTCGCTCATTCGGTTGGCAAGGTACAGGGTCAACGCCTGATCAAACGATTGGCTGGTGTTGAGCACGGCATAACTGAGCCGCAGCGAATCGGCGGCTTGCCGCAGGCGGGCAATGTGGCGCGATACATTTTCGAGATAGCGCTGGCGCATCAGCGCCGGGTCCAGCCGGAGCGTGTCGGTTGGCAGCTCCAGGCTGTCGAATCGCGTCCAGCGGGAAAAGGGAAAGGTCATTTCATCATCCGCCATGACCTGCAGGAGTATGACTTCGTGTCGGCGATGGCGAAAGTGATGAAATGCCTCTATGAGCTTTTCCGCATCGTCAAATAAATCACTGATTAAAATGACCATGCTGCGGCGCTTGATGCGCTCGGCCACTTCATGCAGAACCGGGGCCAGGCTCGCCTCGCGGCCGGTTTGGCATGCGTCGAGACTACGGGCAATGTTGACAAAGTGGGATGGCGCCGAGCGTGGCGGCAAAAAAGTCCGGATGGACTGTTCCAGAGTCAGTAAGCCAACAGAATCCTGCTGATGCAGCACCAGGTAGCTCAAGGCCACCGCCAGATATTGCGAATAGCGAAACTTGCTGAGAGGCTCGTTCTGGCCCTGATACGCCATAGAACCGCTGCAATCCACCAGAATATACGCCCGCAAGTTGGTGGTGACTTCATACTGCTTGATGTAATAACGGTTGGCTTTACCGTAAACGCGCCAATCTATGCGTTTAATGTCGTCGCCAGGGACATATTGGCGGTGCTGGGCAAAATCTACGGCAAAACCGATGTGAGGCGAGCGGTGCATGCCCTGTACATAGCCATCCATAATTTGTCGTGCAACGAGTTCCAGCTTGCCGATGCGGGCGAGCGCCGCCGGCTCCATCAGCGGAATTGCTTTGCCTTGCCCGGTTGGTATAGGTGTGTCGTAAGCCATAGGCCTTGCCAAAAATAGCTGCTGCGGGAACGTGGCGATGTTTTAGCGATCTGCTCCTGCGGGCGGTTGAGCCGCCGGAGCGCCCGCCGCCGTTTGCTGCGGCACGGGCCGCGGAATTTCTTTGAGCAGGCGGTCAATAATTTTGTCGCTGGTCATGCCGCTGGCTTCGGCGCTGAAGGTTGTCAGAATGCGGTGGCGCAGAACCGGATGCGCCATGTTCACGATGTCGTCGGTGGTAACGTGCACGCGGCCATGCAGAATGGCCCGGGCCTTGCCCGCCATAATAAGGTAAATGCCGGCGCGCGGGCCGGCGCCCCATTGCACCAGTTCGTTTACAAACGCGGGTGTGTCTTTTTCGTTGGGACGCGTGGCGCGAACCAGGTCGCGCGCGTACAAATATACATGCTCGGCTACCGGCACACGCCGAACAATTTGCTGCAGGTGCAGGATGTTCGGTCCATCGAGCAGGCGATGCAGCGTCGGTCGGTAGTTACTGCTGGCCTGTTTCATAATCTGCACTTCTTCCTGCGGTGTGGGATAGTGCACCAGAGTTTGAAACATGAAACGGTCGAGCTGCGCTTCGGGCAGCGGATAGGTCCCTTCCTGTTCAATGGGATTTTGCGTGGCCAGCACAAAAAACGGCTGGGGCAGGTCGTAAGTGTGTTCGCCGGCGGTTACGCGATGCTCCTGCATGGCCTCAAGCAGGGCGGCTTGGGTTTTGGGAGGGGTACGGTTGATTTCGTCGGCAAGCACCATGTTGGCAAAAATCGGCCCGCGCACAAAGCGAAACGAGCGACGGCCGGTGGTGTGGTCTTCTTCCAGTACATCGGTGCCGGTGATGTCGGACGGCATTAAATCGGGCGTAAACTGTACGCGCTTAAAAGGCAACGTTAATACGTCGCTGATGGTTTTGACCAACAGTGTTTTGGCCAGGCCCGGCACGCCCACCAACAGCACATGCCCCTGGCAGAACATGGCGATCAGTACCTGTTCAATCACGCGCTGCTGACCGACAATCACCTTGCCAAGCTGCTCGCACATGGTGCGATAGGCCCGGGCCAATTGCTCCACCGCCTGAATGTCGGTGGCGGCGGCTCCAGGCCGCGAGGCCGGAGTCAGGATGGGCGAGGCGACCGCTGCTGCTGGCCGTTGATTCGGCGATGAAGCCGCTATTTGAGGTGCTGAAGCGGGCGGCAGGTTCGGCGCTGCATTCTGGCTGGGCGAAGATGAGGCGGGTGTCGCAGGTGCTGCCGACCCGCCCGACGCAGGCATAAGGCCAATTTCGTCGGCGAGTTGGTCAAAAATAGAGGTTTTGGATGGGGGTGTTCCCGAACCTTCTGAATCTAGCATAAAGGTGCTCCAATCGGCGGCCTGAAAAAGATTCTAACGATGGGCCGACCATTTTCTTGCAGATTATTCTACCGTATCGCAACCGGAGTTGCAGGTGAGGCTATGCCGGGCCTGGCCGGCGGCTAGATCACATGATGCTATGCGGTTGAAACGCAGAGTCAAACCGACCCCAAAAAGATACTGACGCGGAGCCTGTTTTAGCATGGTGATACGCTCGGTTTTGGGCGAAGGTTGTCGCTAGTCACATTTATATATATACATGACACTTATATTACACAATAAAAGCCAATGCTTGACGAACATCGGCTCCGGGAGGCATACTTAAGTTTACTTCGACATGATGCCTCTGGAGGTCTGGCCCGGTGGCCGCCGGTTGAGTGCTGTTCGTAACGTACGCCTTTAGGGACCCGCTTGGGCGTTGATAGGATAATCCCGGTCGGCGGTTATGATGCGGGAGCGTGTTATACTTAACCACAAACATCCACAGATGGAAGGATTGATGACCGAATGCAAAAGTTAATCTTGTTAACAGCCTTAGTGATGCTGACCTGCTTGACTGGTTTGTCCAGGGCCTATGCTCAAGATGCTGCAGGTTCCGCGGTGACTGCTAGCGGCCCATCAAGCGGTGTATTGCCGCTTAAACTGCTGGCTCATACTTCAGCAAGACACTGGATGCACAATGCCTATCCCATCGGAAACGGACGATTGGGAGCGATGATATTCGGGCGCGTTGCCAACGATCTTGTGCAGTTTAACGAGGACAGTCTCTGGGCGGGCGGGCCGGGAGCCTGGTCGCAATATAATGGCGGTAATATCATCGGCGGCGCGGCGCACGTTAAAGCTGTCCAAATGGCGATTCGAGATCATAAGCCTCTGCCGTTTGCAACCATCCGCAAATACTTTCAGGGGAACCCGAGAGCTTACGGTGCGTACCAGGCTTTTGGCGATATCACCATCAAGAGCCAATATCCAAAGGGTGCCGTCCGCGGCTATAGCCGAACCCTTAGCTTAAACAGTGCACTGGCCCGGGTACATTTCAACATAGGAGACGTGGCTTTTAATCGCACCTATTTCTGCAGTTATCCGGATCAAGTTTTTGTTGCGCGCTATACCGCGAGCCAGCCCAATGCCCTGACCATGGCCATCGGCTTTGATTCGCCGCATCGGCACTGCACCATCCAAGCCGTTGGAAACCGGCTGCTGCTGACCGGAGCGCTTTCCAACAACCATATGGGCTTTCAGGCTGTGCTTGTTGTGAGACTCAAGGATGGGAGCATTAAGGACGTGCGGCGGCATATACAAATTGATGCTGCCAGCACGGTTACGGTTATGCTTTCGGCGGCTACCGCCTATCGCGATCAATACCCGAGCTACACCGGTAACGACTACAAAACATTCAATCGTACAATAATCGCAAAAGCTGCGGAAAAATCGTACGCAACGCTCTTGGCGGATCATGAACAAGATTACCGAGCATTGTTTGATCGCTGTCGGCTGAACTTGGCTGGATCCGCAGCGTCTGACTCGCAATTAACCACGCGGCAGGAGTTTGAGGCGTTTACCAGGGGGGCAAGAGATCCGTATTTTGATGAGTTGATATTTCAGTATGGGCGGTATTTACTGATAAGTTCCTCGCGAGCCGGCTCGCTGCCGGCCAATCTTCAGGGTATATGGAATGATTCGGATCACCCGCCCTGGACCTGCGATTATCACATGGACATCAATTTACAGATGAACTATTGGCCTGTGGAAGCGACAAATTTATCGCCATGTGCCGGGCCGCTGGTTGATTTTATTTCGGCACTGCAACAGCCCGGCCATGCAACGGCAGAAACGGTGTATGGAGCAGGCGGCTGGACTTGCCACTCTATGGTCAATGCCTTCGGTTACACCGCGCCGGGCTGGGGTATAAGCTGGGGATTGTTCCCGGCTGCTGGGGCGTGGATATGCCAGCCCATATGGGAACATTACGCATATACCCTGGACAAAAAATATCTCGCCGATCAGGCGTATCCCATTCTTAAGGGGGCGGCGCAGTTTTGGGTAGATCACCTGATTCAAGATGCCCATGGGCCTTTCGTATCGTCGCCGTGCATATCGCCGGAATGGGGGCCGGTAAGTCAGGGCACAGCCTGCGACCAGGAACTGATATGGGATTTGTTTACGCATTGTATCGAGGCAAGCCGCATCTTGCATAAAGACAGGGCATTTCGCGCCAAGCTTATCGCCATGCGGCAGCAACTGGCTCCACTGCGTATCGGCAAGGCGGGCCAACTGCAGGAATGGCGGCAAGATCGTGACAAACGCACCGCGTTTCGGCATTTATCGCCTTTGGTTGGCTTGTATGCTGGCAGCGAAATATCACCGCTGACAACGCCAAAGCTCGCTGCAGCCGCCAAAAAACTGCTGATATGGCGCGGCCCCGGCACGACAGGATGGTCTTGCGTATGGCGTGCCTGCTGCTGGGCCGCATTGCTCGATGGCAACAAAGCCTACCAGATGTACCGATCACAGATACGGCTCATGTCCAGGGGCGGCTATCTTTTTCCCAACCTTTTTGATACCTGCAACGGAACGTTTCAAATTGATGGGAACTTTGGTGCCACGGCCGCCATCACGGCCATGCTTTTACAAAGTCAAACGGGCGTTATTCAACTGCTGCCGGCTCTTCCGAGTGCATGGCCTTCCGGACAGGTGCAGGGTTTGGTGGCCAAAAATGCTCTCACCATCAGCGAGTCGTGGAGTCGCGGGTTGGGCACTCAAGCAACCCTAACGCCGCGGTATGACGTTGCAGTTGAGTTGGCACCGCCGCCGGGCGAGCGAGTCGAAGGCATTCACACCCAAAAAGGCAAAAGTTGTCGCTGGCATTATGTATCGCCCGACATTATTAAGGTGGAGTTGGCTGCGCATCAGACGTATGTTGTGACGCTATCAGTCGGAGCACCTGCGGCACATTAGGCGACGCCTCCGCTGGCCGCTTGATTGGGGTTGATTGCGATGCAGATAAGGCGGGCGGCCAGGTTTGCCTGTGCCGCCTTCGACCTGTTTTGGCGTGCTGCTTCGGGGAAATATCCAAAAGAGTCGAGATACGGCACCAAGCGAGCTATCTCATGAAATTTTATTTTATTATTTTTAGGTTGGCTTTAATGGGGAAGGACGGTAGGGTAAGAGTCGCATGACATAAACGGTTTTATTGGTCTGGAACTCGGGAGTAACACTGATGATGCAGAGTGATACATTTGCTTCAGGC
>JBMFVX010000060.1:0-16636 GCA_049965775.1 Phycisphaerae bacterium | reverse complement strand
GTGGTTTGTGGTGGAAACTTTCGGCCTTATTTGCAAGATAATGCGGTTTTTGGGGCCGAAGTGCGAAAGTTGGGTTAGCAAAAGCGCCAACTTTTAATCAGGACTTGACATATAAGCAAGGCCGAAAGAAAAACCAGCATTGCGGAAAGCCATCGCAACGTGCAAAAGTCATGTCATGGCATTTTCCGTTCGGGCAGGGTACAAAACGCAACTTTACCTTCCGCTTGCGCGACAACCTGCCTGTGACGCAACAGTTGTGTAAGCTTAGGCTGAACGATGATGGTGTAGCGGTGGCCCAAGATCGGTATGTTATAGAGTTTGGCGTGCATGTTCCAGGTGCCATCGAGGCGCACCTTGTTGTCGGGCATGATATTGCAAATGGCCTGCAGGCCAATGGCCGAGAGTAAAGCACCCCAGCTATAATGCGGGTCGTGTGAAGCACGGCCGGTGATGGTGATGTAGTTTTCGCTCCAGACGCCGGTCTTGTTCCAGTTGTTCATGAACAGCCGTACGCTTTTGCGGGCATATGCATGAAGGACGTCCGTAGGGGCGTAATTCAGCAACCCCTGAAACGCCAGATAATTAGTGGGCCCCCAAATATCGCCCTGCCAATATTCCTGATGCGTGTACGCCGGATTGTTGCGTGAAATGGTAGGTAGAACCCACTTGCCCCAAAAATATTTTTTGTTAAGCAGCACCGCGAGCATGCGATCGGCGCGGCCGGCATCGGGGACTTTTGCAATCATCGGATAAAAATTGGTCGGCGACCACTGCCGCGACAGCAGATGATGCCCCTTGCCGCGCGACCAGTACCGGTTGCAATACATGCCCAGCTTATGGCTCCAGAGCATGGCATTGATGCGCTGGCTCATGGTCTGGCATTCGGCGGCATAATGCGCTGCGGCATTTTTATGGCCCAAGGCAGCGGCAATTTTTGATAAATACATCGCATCGGCCGCCCATAGAGAGTTTAAGCCGACATCATCAACATTAAAGGTATCGCTCGGCCGCATGAGCTTCACCTTGCCGCGTACATACATGGGCGAATCATCCATGCCGCTTTCGAACCGGGCATTTTGCCATACACCCGTTGGAGACCCCCATTCCAAAAGCCCATCCTTGTTGCCATCGCGATAAGGCAAATGGGTTTGTGGGTTTATTGCGAACCACCAATGATGATACTGAACCAATGGCTGGTAAAACGCCTCGAGGGTGCTTTTGCTGGGCCACCGCTGATAGGCCTGCCACACGCACATGGAGCTGACCGGCGGCTCGCTGCGATCCACCGATGTGGCGATACGTCCGCCGTCATTGGAGAAGTTGCAAACCATTCCATCGGGCATTTGAAAATGAAAGATGCCCGCAAGCTGCCGCCGGACCATCCAAGGGCCGACGCTGGGGCTATTAATTGAAAGCAGCATGCTGTTAAAAAAAGAATCCCACTCAAAGAGGACGCAGTGGTAGGGAAGGCACCACCCACGAGCCACAGTCGCCGAGACACTTCGCAATGGCGGCAAGTAGAGGGCGCCTTCATTGGCGGCCAAGCTCATCGGCGAGATAAAATCGCCCCAATCGCCTGATGCATGCGGGCGGGTGGCTGCATAGCCGGCCCAACCCTGACTCAATACCTGCTTCGCCGACGCGAGACTACCGGCTGCAGTCGCTTGATCCGTTGAAAGTGCCGCCACAAACGTAAGCGGATGGTTGGGAGTCAGCGTAAAAACCATGCCGGCGTATTCAGCCGATTTGCCCGAAGTAGCAGTAGAACCTTTCAGCACCCTTTCGGCAAAGCTTCGGGCGTCATGGGCGGTTATAAAAGCATCTTCGGCACGGCTGGGCGTAAGCAGAAAGTCCGGTGCCGCCGACTGCCCGGCAGTCACCTGACCGACGATGCCAATTTTATCGGCGCGGTAGGCTGCCGCATAGCCTGGCCATGACGGATAGCATTCTAGGACAACTTGGGTGGTCTTATCGGCCGATAGCCTCGCAACAACGATTGAAGTACCCGTCACTCGCTGCCAATGAAGATGCAGCCAATGATTTTGTCCCACTAACCACCGCATGCGACTGATGCCGCTATGCTTACCCCATTGCATAGCCTGCAGATGCCACTGGTAACGGGTGAGCCCCCAGTAGCCATTGCGATAGTGTCCTTGGGCTACCCAACCGATGCTTACGTTGTACCCGACCGGGTGCGGCAAAGCCGCATTTGGCACCACTGCCAGCCCCTCCGGGTCGTTGGTATAAAATGGACCGATGATGGGGAGCCTACTCGCCGCACGCGTGACGGCAGAACCGATTAACATCGGCAAAGCCAAAAGACAGCAGACCAAGGTTAACAGCAGCCGATGGCGCTGGCGTCGCAAACTGAAAGTCATCATGAGAGTCTCCAAACTGTATAGAGAAAAAATTACTTGCTACGATACTGCTACCGGCACGGCCAGAGCGTCAAGTGTTTCTGGGCCACCGAGTTTGGCATTGGCGCAAGCCCGCAGTTGGATGTCTGCTGTCAGGGCCATGTCGCCTGAGGAGTTGCCGATTGTCAGTTTGAGCCTGCCGGGCTGGAGTATGAATTTCCTCTGGCTTTCATGCCAGTACCATAATGCCTGTGCGGTATAGGGTAGCGTGAAGGTGATCTTTCGGCTTTCGCCGGGCTGAAGTTCCACGCGCTGAAAGCCCACGAGTTCTTTGATAGGTCGCTTTACCGGCGACTTGGGGGCCGCAATATAAAGCTGTACAACTTCCGCGCCGGCAAGTGCGCCGGTATTTTCAACCGTACACGATATTTTAACGGCCTTTGTTTCGGAAAGCTCTTTGGAATCAAGTTGCAAATCGCCGATACGGAAAGTCGTATAACTTAAGCCATAGCCAAAGGGATAAAGCGGCTGGCCTTCAAAGTACATATAGGTGTGCCCGTTCCTGATGTCGTAGTCATGAAAGTTCGGCAGTTGATCCACAGATTTGTACCAGGTGCAGCAGGTCTTGCCGCCGGGGTTATAGTCACCGAAGAGAACATCGGCGATGGCGGTACCCTGGGCCTGACCGGCAAAGATGGCGGAGACAATGGCAGGCAGATGTTCCTGCTCCCAATTTACCGCCACCGTATTGTTGCTTGAGATAACGAGCACAGTTTTAGGATTGGCCTGATAGCATGCCTGAATTAATTCGTGCTGCACCCCAGTGAGTTTGATATCGGTGCGGTCTTGGCCTTCGCCGTCCACCTTCTCGCCAACGCCGCAGACCATAATGACCACATCCGCATTTTTGGCGGCATCCACCGCCTCGGCAAACATTGTTTCATCTTTGGGCCCCAACTCGCTGCATCCCGGCTTAAATACCACCACCGGTTGACCCGACTTAGGCCGTGGTTTGGGAGCCGCCGCGTCCGGTATTTTTACGCCGAGGGCCTCGGCGATTCCATCATACGGAGATATTTTCACGAAGGGCGATCCGCTGTAACCACCGAGGTGGCACTGTCCGGCCATGGGGCCAATGACCGCGACTGTCTTGAGCTGTGATTTTTGGAGAGGTAAAAAGTTGTTGTCGTTCTTCAAGAGTACAATTGATTCACGCGCGGCCTGCAATGCCACGCTGCGATGGGCGGGAGAATCCACCACATTGAAACTTATATTCGCATAGGGAACGCTCGTCGGCGGATCTAATTCGCCCAGCAGCACCCGGACGGTCAACAGGCGCGTGACGGCCCGGCTGATGTCCGCCTCGCTGACCAGTTCTTCGCCTACCGCCGCACCCAGATACCGGGGCATGACCTTGCCGCAGTTAAGATCGCATCCCGCCTGCATGGCCAGTGCAACCGCTTGCGGCAGCGTGGGAACATAATGATGTGTATTAAAAATATTATTTACCGCATCGCAATCGGATGTTACATAGCCGCGGAAGCCCCAGCGGTTTCGCAGCAAGGTGGTGAGTAAAAAGTGATCAGCGCTGCATGGAATGCCGTTGATGCTATTGTAGGCACTCATAACGGTGAATACGTCGCCATTGATTACACACGCCCGATAAGCCCGCGTGTAGTATTCCCAAAAACTCCGCGCATCAACCGAGGCGGAAACAGTATGCCGATCATTTTCGGTGTTGTTGCATATAAAATGTTTAGCGCATGCAGTGGTCTTTAAATAGTTGGGGTTGTCGCCCTGCATGCCTTTGACGACATTGACCGCCCATGTTCCCGCGAGGCACGGATCTTCTCCCGGAGCCTCCTGGCATCGCCCCCAGCGGGGATCGCGGTGCAGATTTAAAGTTTGCGGCGAGTAAAACGACAACCCGGCATTGTCCTTTTTATTGTACGCGCGAGCTTCATCTGATACCGTCTCATATACACGCAACGCCAGCATCGGGTTCCATGAGCACGCCAACGCCAATGGCACCGGAAAACTGGTCACCGGACCGCTGCGTACCAGCCCGTGCAACGCCTCACCGGCATAGTAGTTGTACGCCGGCAGGCCCAATCGCTTAATGGCGGGGGCTGTTCCAACCGGGAACCGCAGTTCAGCGAAGCCGGTTTGGGCGATTTTTTCCGACAGCGTCATTTTGTCCACCAGGGCCGCTGCCCGTTGCCGTGCTTTTTTGTATGCGGCGTCCGAAATGCCAACACGCAGCGATTCGCTCGGGCCAGTGGTCTGCCGGGCCAGTCCGGCGGATTGCTGTGTGCAGCCGGCCAGGGTTGTCGCGGCCCCGACAACCGCGGCGGCGGCCATGAACTCACGGCGGTTGACTTTGACTTCTCGAAAAGACGGTCTGGGCATACATGACTCCTGGATAAGAACGATTTGTGCTGGATCATCCGAGTATTGGTTTCGGCACAATTCTAAAATGATTATGCTGGGGCCAAGTTAAATTGTCCAGCCGGATAACGGAGCAGGTTGCGTTGTCTAAAAGCGATTAGCTGCAGCAGGTTCGTGCAGGGGTCAAGTCTTGACCAAAAGTTGACGCCTTAATAAGCGGTTCCCTTCAGCGAACCGACTCCCCCGCTGCAGGTGTGCTGGCCTGTGCAGGCCGGTATTTTCCGGTCTTGGCTTGATACGGATACCCTTTGTGAATAACATCACAAGGTATGAATGCCGCGCGGCAGGCCCGGCGTCTGTGGGTTGTTTTAAAATCCATGGAGGCAAACGGGTGCCCCGCGGCCGACAATGGAGTTGTGCATGCCATATACGCTGGAAAAAGGCGGCTCGCTGCTGCTGGAGAACCCGCTGGTAACGCCTAAGCTCGGCGATAGCGAGAACCTCTGGACGCTTAACTTCGGCCCGCAGCACCCGGCCACACACACCGTCATTCGGCTGGTGATGGAAATTGACGGCGAGCGCGTGGTAAAGTGCGTGCCGATCATAGGCTATCTGCACAGCGGTTTTGAAAAAAATGCCGAAGTGCTTGATTACAACCAGTACCTGACGATTGTTAACCGCATGGATTATCTGGCCCCCATCGCCAATGAAATGGCGTGGATGCGCGCGGCTGAAATGCTCTTTGATATTGACCTTACGCCGCGGTGTAAGGTGTACCGAACTATTCTCGGTGAGTTGGGTCGCATTCAGAGCCACCTGCTGTGCGTAGGTGCTGCCGCCCTCGATCTGGGCGGGTTTACCGCGTTTTTGTTTGGCTTTAACGAGCGTGAGGCCATTTATGACATTGTGGAATATGTAAGCGGGTCGCGCTTTCATACCAGCTGGTGCCGCGTGGGCGGCGCCATGAAAGATGTTGATGACAACGTCTTTAAGGCGATGGTGAAAAAATTCATCGGCGATTCGCTGCCGCGCGCGGTGGAAGATATTGAGAAGTTGCTGAACCGGCTGCGCATTTTTATTGATCGCACCACGGGAGTCGGAGTCATCAGCCGCGAGGACGCCATCAACTGGAGCCTCAGCGGCCCTGTAGCCCGCGCCAGCGGCGTGATGCGCGACATTCGCAAGGATGATCCGTACCTGTGTTTTAAGGACAACTGGGACGGCAAGGGCGCACCGGCGGTGCAGTTTAAGGTTCCCATCATGCAAACCGGCGATGTGCTGGCCCGCTACCTGGTTCGCGTTGAAGAAATCAAACAGTCCATCGCCATTATTCAACAACTCATAGATAACATTCCCGGCGGCTCGATGAACGTCAGCCCCGAAGGCAAAGAGGTTCTGCCGCCGAAATCGCAGGTGTATGGCAGCATTGAAGGCCTGATTCAGCACTTTGAACTGGTTATGACCAACCGCGGCTTTACGCCTCCCATGGGTGAAGTGTATGGCTGCTGCGAAACCGCCAACGGCGAACTCGGATATTACCTGGTAAGTGATGGCGGAAAGAACCCCTGGCGGGCGCGTACCCGGCCGCCGTCGTTTATTCATTTGAGCGTGCTGCCCAAGATGCTTGAGGGGCACATGATTTCGGATGCGGTGGCCGTGCTCGGCAGTCTGAACATTATTGCCGCCGAACTCGACCGATAACGGTCTGCGATTGTATGGCTGGCTTTGGCCGCCGTTGAACCGATGACGTACGAAAGGACCTCATGGCCTGGATAGTTGAAGATCGTCTGAAACCGTACCAGCCGGTGCGAAGTGAGCCGTATTTGACAGCTCAAATAAAAGACCATGTTGCGGGTAAATACTTTCCGCGCTATCCGAACAGACGGGCGGCGCTTTTACCGCTGTTTCATGTGGTGATGCATGAATACGGGTACATACCAACGCAGGCCATTGACGAAGCCGCCGATTTTTTGGGCCTGACCCGCTCGGAAGTGCAGGATGCCGTCACTTTTTACGAAGAGTTTCGGCTTGAGCCGACCGGGGCGTATGTCGTAAACGTTTGCCGGTCTATCGCGTGCGAACTTTGCGGCCACAAAGAGGTGCTGGCCAAAATCCGCGATGTGTTTGGAATTGAGCCTGGCGAAACAACCGACGACCATAAAATAACGGTGTTTGAGGTCGAGTGCCTTGGCGCTTGCGAGCAGGCACCCTGTGCGCTTATTAACGAAGATTTACACGGCACCATCAATCCGGGCGACTTTTGTGCAGCGCTCAAGGCTCTACCGGCCAAACCGGCCGGCGGACACTAAAAGTTGATGGGTCAACACACGTAAAAGAGGACAGTTATGGCATTTTCCGGGCCGGTACTATTAAAGCGTATTCCCAACGACCCGCAGCAGCGCAAGCTGCTGCGGTACGCTGATTATGTGGCCACGGGCGGCTACGCCTCGCTGAAAAAGGCGTGGGGCATGCCGGCGGAAGATATCATCAAGCTGGTGATAGATTCGGGCCTGCGCGGCCGCGGCGGCGCGGGCTTTCCGTGCGGCACCAAGTGGACCTTTCTGCCTAAAGAGAGTTTTCCGCGCTACCTGGCCGTAAACTTTGATGAATCGGAACCCGGCACATTTAAGGACCGGTACCTGTCTGATTACGACCCGCATGTACTTTTGGAAGGCATTGCGATTGCCGGTTACGCCAACAAAATAAGCACAAGCTACATCTATATCCGCGGCGAATATCACAAACAGGCCAGGATTTTGGAAGAAGCGCTGCAGGAAGCCTATGCCAACGGCATATTCGGGCAGAAGCACCCCGGTACGGATATTGTTCACAACTGCTACGTTCACCGTGGGGCAGGCGCCTATATTTGCGGTGAAGAAACGGGCCTGCTCGAGTCGCTCGAGGGCAAACGCGGCTGGCCGCGGATTAAGCCGCCGTTTCCGGCGGTGGCGGGCGCATTTGCCAAACCAACCATTATCAACAATGTCGAAACCCTGGCGTGCCTGCCCTACATTTTAGAGCATGGCGCGGCTTGGTTTAAAAGCATGGGAACTCCAAGCTCCGCCGGGCCGAAGCTCTTTGGCGTATCAGGCCATGTTAACAAGCCGGGCGTCTATGAAGATGAGCTTGGCATAAAAATGTCCACGCTTATTGATAAGTACTGCGGCGGCGTCAAGGGTAAGTATCGGGCGGCCATTCCCGGCGGGGTTTCGATGGGCATTTTGGGGACCGATCAGTTTGAAGCTGAACTCGATTTTGACATTGGCCGAAAATACAACGTACTGGGCCTGGGTACCGCAGGCGTAATTGTAATGAACGACCAGACCGACCTCGTCGTGATGCTGCGGAACATTGTGCGATTTTTCGCCCATGAAAGCTGCGGCCAGTGTACGCCGTGCCGCGAGGGCACCGCCTGGATGCACAAAATGCTCAATCGAATTGTAGCGGGTTACGGCACCACCAAAGATTTTGATTTGCTGCTGGAAGTAGGCCTGAGCATGGGGTCTATGCCGGGCACCACCATTTGCGGCCTCGCCGACGGCGCCAATTGGGCGGTCAAGACGTTTTTACAGAAGTTTCCGGATGATTTTAAAAAGCGGCTGAAGCGCGATGTTGTGGCGGGTGTTACGCTCACGCCGGCCGGAGCGGTGGTGTAAAGGCTGCCGGAGCGGCCATTGCCCAGCGAGGTAAATCGGTAGCTGCCGGGGCAAGATGGGCGTGGAGAGCGGGCGTGTGTGTCGCTGCCTAAGAGCGGCAGAACCGTATTAAAGAGCGCAGCCGTTATGATTGCGTGTAACATGAAGGCCAGTGAAATACCCCAGAGTCCTCGCTCCCTGTACGTCAGGGTCGGCCAACATGAATACCGCATCCCCTGGCGGAAGTGCTCAGCCAAGTTGGCCCGCGCATCGGTGTCCGAGCGCATGAGCGCCCGATAGTTGCCTGGCGGTTACGGTATTCACTGGGCAATGCTTGATGAGGACCTTTCGATCGGCGGGCTGATTGGTGCTGGCAGAAAGGCCTAGGCTGCCGCAAGCCACCACTTTGCACAGGCGTTATTAAATTAAGGAACATTGCATTATGCCAACAATGGAAGTAGACGGTAAGCAGATTTCGTGGGAAGGCAAGAAGATGATTCTTCAGGCCTGCCTGGATAACGGCGTAGAGCTGCCACACTATTGTTATCATCCGGGTATGTCTATTGTGGCAAGCTGCCGCATATGCCTGGTCGAAATCGAATCGCCCGATCCCAAAGACCCTGCCAAGCTCGTGCGCGTTCCCAAGCTCGTGCCAAGCTGCCAGACGCCTGCGACGCCCGGCATGAAGGTGTATTCAAAGTCTCCCAAGGCGGTGGCCAATCAAAAAGCGGTGATGGAGTTTTTGCTTATCAATCACCCGCTTGATTGCCCGGTATGCGATCAGGCCGGCGAATGTCACCTGCAGGATTACAGCTTTAAGTACGGCCGGTCGGAAAGCCGCTTCGACGAAAACAAGGCTAAAAAACCCAAAAAGGACATCGGCAAGCATGTGGTGCTTTACAGCGACCGATGCATCATGTGCACCCGGTGCGTGCGCTTTACCCGCGAAATTTCGGGAACGGGCGAACTGGCTGTGTTTGGCCGCGGCCATAAAGAAGAAATTGACGTATTTCAGGGCAAACCGTTGGACAATCCGCTCTCGGGCAACGTGATAGATATCTGCCCGGTGGGCGCGCTGCTCGACAAAGACTTCATGTTCACGCAGAGGGTATGGTTTCTTAAAACCACGCCTAGCATTTCGCCATTTGGCAGCGGCGGCGAAAACATTTTGATTCAGCATAATCAAGGGCGCATTTACCGCATCAAACCGCGGTTTAACGCTGAGATTAACAAATGGTGGATATCCGACGACATCCGCTATGGCTGGCAGTTTGTGCATGAAAACCGGCTGACCGAGTTGCGCGTCGCCGATGCCGCCCATGCTCAGCCTCTGGCGTGGGAACAAGCCGAAGCCCGCCTCGAACAGATGCTGCTGCGCAGCGTCAGCGAACGCGGCCAAGGCTCTACACTGCTGATGTTAAGCCCGTTTGATACCACGGAAGAAATGTTCCTCGCGGCCCGCTGGATTCGCAAAGTTGATCCACAGGCGGCCATTGGCCTGAATATGTCGCGCATTGTCGGCGAGGACCAGGTATTTAAAAACCCGACGACCGGGCAGGTCACCTATACCATTCGCGCGGATAAATCGCCCAACCGCAGCGGCGCTGAAAAAATGCGGCGGCATTTTGGCGGCAATATTGTCATGTTTAACGATTTGGCCGGGCAGATTGCCGCAGGCCGCTATGCAACGGTTGTGCTGCTGGCCGATGCCATCGGCCACAACGACGACGAACTTGCCTCGCTGCTTTCGCCGATTGCCAACCGCATTGTGCTCAGTTCCCGTCCAAGCCGGCTTACCGAGCATGCCACGATGGTGCTGCCGGTATGCACATGGGCGGAAAAATCGGGCGTTTACGAAAACTTTGAAGGCCGCGTGCAAGCCTTTGAAAAGGCGATCGAACCGCCGGAACCCGCTCGTGCCGCCGGGCATGTATTCTGGAACATGCTGGGCATGCCTGGAGCCTATAGTGCGGAGCAGGTACGGCGTGTGATGGCCGACCATGGGTTAAGCGAATACGCCGCCGTGAGCGTTCCCGTGCATCACGAAAAGGTTGAGCTGATGGAGTTTTCACCGCTTTGATGGCGAGGAACCTGGCCGAGAGATGGCCGGTTTGCCCGGCAGGCGAAGCGTTACCTGCATACCGCCGCGGCTCAGCGCAACAAGCTTGGATACCTCAACCGCATTTTTGCCTCCACCCGATGCTGAAATACGGTACTCGCCAAGAAAGCCACGCGTGGCATACAAGCCCGCCTGATTGGTGTCGGCTTTTTTATCAGTCCACCAGACGTGATACACCAGATGAATATACGCTTTGCCTGCGGGTCGCAGGGTCCAGGCTTTATTCCATAGTGCCGCCTGGGGCCTCCAATCGCGGCCAGCCCAAAAACCCCATTGATTAATGCCGACCACTGCGGGCACGCTGAATGCCGCGGTTAAAAAGTCGCTCATATACTCGCCTTGAATGGTTCGGTTGGGCAGGTTGATGTCCAATTCGGTGACCGCAAGCTGGCAATGGTTTGCGGCAAGTTCATCGAGAATGTCCACCACGCGCTGGGGCGGGGTGGTATCCCGGCCAAAGTGACATTGCACGCCTATGCCGCCGAGCGGTGCTTTGCCATCCAGTAAAAAGCGTATGAGTTTCTCGTAGCGTAATCGCTTACGCCTTGTGTGGCCGCCCTGGGTAACAATGCCATACTCATTAATGTATAACACTGCATGCGGGTCGTTTTGATGCGCGATTTTATACCAGTTAATCAGTATGTTCTTGCCCAAAATATCCTGCAGCGCGTGGTTGTCGAGCGCCTCGTTTACAACATCCCAGCAATCAACTTTACCGGCCAGCATTCTGGTTTCGTTTGCAATATGCCGGGCGACCATCTGCCGCAGCTTGGCGGGTTGGTGCCGCAGTTGACGAACTTTTTCGGGCAGATAGCGCCAATTGGGCCATACAAGGTTATGCCCGCGAATGCCGATATGATGGGCCTGCAGCCAGGCGATGGCTTGCAGCGTGCGTTGGCGATTGGCTGGCTTATCCCACTGGGGCCACTTGAGGTCGTTTTCAAACTCGGCATGGTTAAAATACTTCAAAAACGTATGACGGTATTTTTGCGCGTTGGGGCTGTTGCCTACGAGCAAGTTAGCATCTACGGCTGTGCCAAACTCAAAGGCGTGGCGCAGCATAGCCACGTGAACCCTGGCCTGCGGCCAGGGACGGCCCTTGCTGTCGAGCACGCGAACGGTAAGCGGCGCCATGCGGTAAAGCCAGATGCGCCTTTGCGCCTGCTTTCGCCATTGCCCGCCGAAATGCAGCGACTTGAGTCCTGTTTTAACCACACGCAGCGATAAATCGGCCAGTTCAATGCGCTGCTGCTGCTGGCCGAGTGAAAAATATAGACCCTCAGCTCCGCCCGGCACGTTTCGCCATATTGTCTGATGCAGTTGCACAGCCCGCCAGTGCGGGCCTGCGGCAGCGAGTGTGTGCATCAGCGGGAAGTAACTCTTCTTATTATGCACTGAAACGTCCACTATAGCCTTGGTGCTTGGCGCCACCGCCCGAAACTTAAAGCTCAGTTCCACTTCGTCGCCGCTGTAAAGGGCCGGTGTTACAGGTAATAAATACTGCGCCCGCCAGGCTTGAGTTGGTTTGTGATGAATATCAAACTCAATCGCAGCCGATTGATCGCCGGTCGCAGCAATAACTTTAGCCGTGGCAAACCGGCCGCCAATGTTGTAAAGACTTGCCGGGTTTAGCGTGCGATCGGGCAAGAGTGAACGCGGTAAATCGGTTGCAGGGGATGGCGCCGCCGGGGGTCGCGCCGGCAGCGGAGCCGTAAAGATGGCCAGCAAGCCCACTGCCATCGCCAACGCCACCCGGCGGTAGGGTGCAGGACGGGCGGGCAAACGCATGGAAAAATAAAGCAAACTGTTCTCCTTAGCCGGGCCAACTGCACTTTCCCGCTTTGCAGCATAGGCCCATTAATATAACGCTGGGCCTGATGGCCGTCTTGCCTGGGTCCGCCGGTTTTACATTGCCGGGGTTTGGTGTATTGTTAATTCGCCTTGGCCGACCTGATGGGTTTGTCTGACGTTGATAACCATAATGGCCGGCAAGGACGGTTGCACGCGGTATTTAACGGCGGATAACAAAAAGTGGAAGCACCATGACAGACAAAACAACACAGCCGCTCGCAGGCATTATCATGGGCAGCAAGTCAGATTTGACGACCATGCAGCATGCCGCGGATGTGCTTAAAGAATTGGGCATAGCGTACGAGATTAAAATTGTCTCGGCTCATCGCACGCCGCTGCGCATGGTGGAATATGCCAAGGATGCTCAGGCCCGCGGTATAAAAGTTATTATTGCAGGAGCCGGCGGGGCAGCCCATCTGCCCGGCATGGTCGCATCGCTTACCTGCCTGCCGGTGTTGGGTGTGCCCATACAAAGCAAGGCCTTAAGCGGAATGGATTCGCTTTTATCTATTGTGCAGATGCCGCGGGGTGTGCCGGTGGGAACCTTGGCCATCGGCGAATCAGGTGCGGTGAATGCCGCGCTTCTGGCGGCAAGCATTTTGGGGCTTTCTGAGCCGGCCATTCAAAAGCGGTACGAGCGATACCGCCAGGCCGCCACCAAAAAGGTCGAAACAGAAGTAATTTGACGGTGTTGGCATTCGCTCGTGGTCTACAGCGCCATCAGGCCAATGCCGTAAATGACAATTTAGAACAGGCATGTGCCAGCGACTATGATACAAGCCACGGACGTGATTTTACCACCCGCGACGATTGCCATTCTTGGCGGCGGCCAGCTTGGCGCTATGCTTGCCGAGGCGGCCCGCCGCATGGGCTATCGCACGGTTTGCGTATCGGCCAGCGAAGAAGACCCCGCCGGCCGCTGGAGCGATCATCATGTGGTAGGCGACCCCAGCGATGTCGCGCTGGTGCGGCGGCTGGCGCGGGATGTACAGGTTGTAACGGTCGAAACCGAAGGCATAGCACCCGAGGCATTGACTGCAGCGGCAGAACTTGGCTGTCGCGTGGCGCCATCGGCGGCTGTACAGCAGACGGTGCGGGATCGTCGGCTGGAAAAGACATTCTTTCGAGACCATAACCTGCCTGTAGGGGCTTTTTGCATTTGTGAGTCGGCGGCGCAGGTGGACGCGGCCATCGCGGAGCTTCTACCGCTTGGCGGCGGGACAGGTGTGGTGGCCAAAACGGCCCGCGGCGGCTACGACGGCAAAGGGCAGCGATGGATCAAAACACTTCATCAAGGCCCGGCTGTTTGGGAGGCCCTCGGCCATGTGCCCCTGGTTTTGGAAGCTGCCGTGCCCTTTGTTGCCGAGGCTTCGGTTATTGTTGCCCGCTCGGCCGATGGCCGAAAGACGGCTCTACCCATGTTTCAGAATGAACATCGCGGCGGTATTTTATTTCAAACGCGCATGCCGGGAAGTTTTGAGCAGCCAACTCTCGAAAAGGCGGTTGCTCTTGCCGAGGCGACAGCCGACAAGCTTGACGTGGTTGGACTGATTACGGTTGAAATGTTTGTGCTGCGTGATGGCCGGGTGTTGGCCAATGAGCTTGCGGCGCGTCCGCATAACTCGGGCCATGTTACGCTGCGAGCTGCGTCGCGGAGCCAGTTTGAAATGCACATTGCCGCCTTGTGCGGTCTGCCCCTGCCGCCGGTGCAGATATTACGCCCAGGGGTTATGACCAATTTGCTCGGTGATTTGTGGGCCGGTGGTCATCCTGATTGGACCCAGGTGCTGCGTGACAGCAGCGCCACGCTGCATCTCTACGGCAAAGGCCCGCGGCCCGGGCGCAAAATGGGGCACATGATTCATACGGCCGCAGACATCAATGCGGCCAAAGCAATGGCCGACCGAGCCTTTGGCCTGCTGAATGACGCCGTCGCCCGGCGCAACATGCTTGCATAGCAGCAGCGGCCTGAGAGCTGACTGGGCAGCAAAAGCACAGCGGTAAAATTGATACTTATGCCGCTCGCAGCCAAGATTTCGGCACAATGAAACGTCGCCCTGAAAACATTTAGGCTGATTAAACTCCAAAATGAAGTGGGCGCTACGCGACGGAGTTTCACCACGATCACGAACGCACGAAGCTTTTGACGCAGGCTGTCAGATTGCCGCCTGGCTTTAGGTATCCCACCAGCACGGAGTTTGGTTTCGTAGGCCTCTACCATAGCTCCGCGCATCTTGCTGGAGTTGCCGCCTCCCGACAGCTAAACTACTGCGAATGACTGAACCAGAACTTTCAACCGCCCCGCTCACCCATGCCCTTAAAGAATGGGATATTGTTTGCCGGGCACTGCAGGCCGGCTCACAGGCCATTTTGCTGCGCAAGGGAGGCATCTACGAATCCGCCGGAGTCTTTGAACTCGAACACTCGCGTTTTGCACTCTACCCAACTTTTGTTCATCAGCATCTACCGAGCATTAAACCCGCCCATCGCGCAACGGTAGTAGCGCAGCAGCAAGAACCATCGGAAATAACCATCACCGCTTGGGCGGAATGCCGACAAATCGTGCCCGTGCCCGGTCGCGCACAACTCGATCAGTTAGATGACCTGCATTTATGGGATAAGCCGCTTTTAGATATGCGCTTCGCCTATCGGCCTGACTACCCGCTGTATCTTGTGCTGCTGCGTGCGTGGCGCTTGCCGCAGCCCGTTCAAATGGCCGCACATCCAGATTATGCGGGCTGCAAGAGTTGGGTTCCTCTTAAGCAGTCAATTGCCACACAAGGCAGTGTGCCAGCACTGCCATTACAGGAGCTTAACCGCCTTGAGGAACGCATCGGCATCGCCTTCGCCGCACGCAGCTCGCTGGAGGTGCAACCATGATTTGTGATCAATTTCACAAACTCGCTTGGAATTTTTTAATAAAGTCGCTTGACCTTATGCTTGCGTCCGGTAATCATATTGGTGTGGCAGGGAAGCCACCTTTCGATCAGGTGTGAGTTTGAGCAGCACAGTCGGTTGAAAAATTGCGGGTTGGCGGCGCTGAAGCGCTTCCATATGTTTTAAACCCGCACAAGCTGAGAACCTCAACGAATGGAGTCGTTATGGTGCAGCAAAAGACCTTGGCAACTCGCCATACTCTCTTGTCTGTGACACATCGTTCCATTGTTGTTGACCGGTCATCAGGCTGCAATCGAAATATTCGTCTGGCGATTTGCGATTCAGGACGAGCCGCCGCCAGATGATTAGTTTGCGGGCCGCGGGCACTTTGTCCGGGCCGGCTAGGTCTAAGGAGAGACCACATGGCCAAGACGCGTACCACCACAGCCGCCGTCGAACAGGACATCAACGAGGTTTGGTTGGCTTTTAAGAAAAACCCGACCGAAGCCACCCGCAATCTGTTGATGATGGAATACCTGTCGCTGGTGCGTTATAACGCCGAGCGCATTTATTCAAAACTTCCCGATGAGGTCGAACTTGATGACCTCATACAGGCGGGAAGCTTCGGCCTCAAAGACGCGATCGAATCTTTTGAACTCAATCGCGGCGTAAAGTTTGAAACCTATTGCGCTCCGCGCATCCGCGGCGCCATTCTCGATGAACTCCGCAACATGGATTGGGTACCCCGCCTCGTGCGCAGCCGTTCCAGCAAGGTGGACCAGGCCACACGTAAACTCAAGATGGAACTCGGCCGCCCGCCCACGCAGGATGAAATCTGCCAGCGACTCGGCGTGAGCAAAGAAGAATTCGACAAGATGCTCAAGGACTCCAGCGCTGTTTCGCAGGTCAGCTTGTCGCGCAAATGGTTTGACGCCGACAACAATAAAGACATGCGCGAAGGCGACGTGCTTGAAGACCGCCAGTCGCGCATGCCCGAACTCGATATTCACCGCAAAGACCTCAAAGAATTGATCACCCGCGGCCTCTCACGCCAGGAAAAAATGATCCTCATGCTCTACTATTATCAAGATCAGACCATGAAGGACCTCGGCCAGGCTCTGGGGCTCTCCGAATCGCGCGTAAGCCAAATGCACTCCAGCATAATTCTCCGCCTGAAATCGCAGTTGGCCGATCGCGAAAAAGAGTTTTCAATTGACTGAGCACTGCCCCCCGCCCCATGACGGCTTCATGGGGCGGCGCATTAGCACGCGCCATGCAGTGGATGCCGAAACCACGATAGGGCCGGAACGGGCTATCCCCCCCCCCACACACCATAGGCGCTAACTTAACGCAGGTGGTTTCCGCTTCCTTTTACCGTGGCATAGGCCCTTGCGAATAGTCGGCCAGTT
>JBMFVX010000059.1:0-16851 GCA_049965775.1 Phycisphaerae bacterium | reverse complement strand
TTCAGCGTTGCGCGATCCATCCTCCTTATTATCGGACAATAACCACAAATGGTATCAGTTATTTATTTACAGGCCCTTACGAGTCGCAGAATGCAACGGGCACGGCGTTTCCGGCTCCGCAGACCACGCTGGTCGCGCAGGGGCTTTCGGCCGGTGATCCGTCGGCGTTTTTAGCGACCATAGCCTTCACAGGCAACCTATACCGGGCGACCGCAGATTGGTCGGTCAAGTATCGGGGGCTATCAGTTAATACGGCGGCTTACTTTCAGCAATTCAACGATACGCTTCCATCGGCCGCAGCAAATGTGTTTGACGCCGAAATGGGCCGCAGCAGCGTGTACCAGCTTGGATATTTTGTACAGGCAGGTTACTTTGTGGTGCCGCAGCGCTGGCAGGTGGCCGCCAGGGCGGGGCAGGTGATTTCCAGCGGGCCGAAACGGATGGAGGCATATAGCTTGGGGCTGAACTATTACAATGAGGGCTACCACGCGAGCGTTCTTTCGGACGTGACGTATATTCCGGACGCGGCCTATACCGATGCGCAGACCGGCACTTTTCTTAACTCGCGCGACCTCATTTGCAAAGTTCAGTTTCAACTATGGTTTTAGCAATAATGCTTTTAACGGTGCCAGACGGCAGGCACCAGCAGAACTGTATGAAGAATTGGACCATACCATGAATGATTCAAAGATTAGAATTGCCATCGTTGGCTTGGGTAATTGCGCCTCAACGTTGGTGCAGGGCATTGGCTACTACCGCAGCAGCGGCGATGCCACCGGCCTGATGCACCCCGTTCTGGCGGGTTGGCAGGTGGGCGACATTACCATTGCCTGCGCGTTTGACGTGGATGAACGAAAAATCGGTCAGCGCGTGGGCCGCGCGATCTTTGCCAAACCTAACAACAGCCGCGTTTTTTTTTCGGACCCGCAGGATGATGGAGCGGTGGTGTATGCCGGCCCGATTGGCGATGGGGCGGCCGGTCATTTGGCGGGCTTTGATGCTTCGCAGCGGCTTGAGCCGTCGGCAAAAAGCCGGTCGGTGGGGCTTGGCGACGTTGTGCGCATTTTGCGGCAAACCGAGGCGCAGGTGCTGGTGAATTATTTACCGGTCGGGTCGCAACAGGCGACCGAACTCTACGCCCATGCGTGCCTTGAGGCCGGCGTGGCCATGGTCAATTGCATACCGGTGTTTATCGCCAGCGACGCCGCGTGGGCCGGCCGGTTTGCCGCGGCGGGTTTGCCGATTATAGGCGACGATGTAAAGTCGCAGTTTGGGGCTACTATTGTTCATAGGCAGCTTATGAGCCTTGCGGAGCAGCGGGGCATTCAGATTGATTCGAGTTATCAGCTTAATGTGGGCGGCAACGCAGACTTTTTGAATATGCTGGAACGCGGCCGGCTTGCAAGCAAAAAAGTGAGCAAGACTGAAGCGGTCAACAGCCAGCTTCGCAGTGCGCTCGATGACAAGCACATTCATATCGGCCCGTCAGATTACATTGCATTTCTAGCCGACAACAAAGTTTGCTATGTGCGGATAAATGGCCGGGGCTTTGGCGGTTTACCATTGGAGCTAGACCTTAAATTATCGGTTGAGGACTCGCCCAATAGCGCCGGCATTGTGGTGGATGCGGTGCGGTGCGCGGCGCTGGCTCGAAGACGCGGCATCGGCGGGCCGCTGGGTGCTGTGTCGGCAGCTCTTATGAAGCACCCTCCGGAGCAAATGACCGATCAGGCGGCAGCATCGGCCATGGAGCGATGGATCACGTAAGTTTGCGGTATGCCAGCCGGTTTTTGCGAGCCGTCCTATAAATATTGCAGGTTTTCAAGTAACTGTTGGCCGGTTGGTACGTTATAATGTGGGTAAAGGCGGCCAAAATCGGGGGGCCGCTCTGCTTTGGCTGTTTTGCAGCCGAGTTGTTAAATGCGTGATTCGCTTAAGGCCGATAGCTAGTATGAACTTTTGGCTTAACGAGAGTCGGAGAATCATGAGTAGACCTGAATTGGATGACAATAGCGACGATGGCCTGCGCTTATCGGGCATACTGACGCACGGGATATCCGCTGCGAGCGGCGGTGTTGATGCTGCCATGACCGCCAGGCGCAAAGCGGTGGCTGCGCCAGTGCAGCCTGCAGCGCCGCGACTTGGGGCTGTGCCGCCGCCTGCACCCAACGAGTCACAAGGCGAGCAGGAGCGACGGGCCTCGGCGGAGCCTGCGGGAGCAAGTACGATTGAGCTTGGCAACGAACAATTTTCTAATTTTGGCGATACCGACGAATTAGACTTGGCGGCGCTTGCGAGCCGGCAATACGCCGGACGCGTGCAGCGAAAGGTGCGCAAAGGCTCAAGCCTGGGAATGATTGCGGCCTTGATGTTGGTAATGGCCGGGGGCATCGCTATGAGTATTTATGTGTTGGGTGGGTCGGGCCAAAATGCCGCCAAACGCATAGCGATGGCAACGCAGCAGGTTGTTGCTGCACCGCGCCCCAGTGTTTTGGTGCCGCCAATTAATGCCTCCGTGCCTGCAATTCATGTCCACCTGAAAGTGCCTAAGCCGGCTGTTCAGGCACCGCCTGCGCACAAGGCTCATCCCGCAAGCACGCCAAGCCGCATCGAGCCATCCTTGAACGTTAAGGCTTTGCGCCGCGATAGTCAGGATGAGTATATGATAAATAATTCTGACAAAAGCCCTCCAGGCTCGCTTTTTACCGATATTCCAGCCAGCCATTGATGTGCTACGGCGCGATGAGGTGTCGTGAATGTGGCCCGCCCATGGGCTTGTTACGGCAATACTTGCCTAAACTCCGAAGCCCATTTGTCCCATTTTTGCTGAACCAGCCCACTATTTGAAACCATTATTCTCGAACTCCGCCGCTGCGACGTGTTATGAAGGCTGCGCCTGAATGCGCATCTGGTGAACCGGGCGTTTCGCGCGTATAGTTTATGGCGTTAATCGGCCGGTAGGGGCGGCGGGCATGGGTTGCATGGAAAGGTACCCGTTCACGCCAACGCCGATTGGCCCGAGTGGCAGCGGTTACGGCGCCCCATGCAACGGGGGCATCCCTTGTGGTGCGGGCTTCCGGCCTGCTTCGTTCCAACCTTCGTGAACGGTTACATGGAAAGCAATGCGACGAGACGACAACATCAAACGCTGGTGGCACTGGGAAGATATTCTGCTGATTATCTTTTTGGGATGCGTGCTTTACTTGCCCGGGCTTTACAGCATTTCGCTTTTTGATCGCGATGAGCCGCGGTTTGCCGAGGCTGCACGCGAAATGTACAACAGCGGCAATTACATTGTGCCGCGCTTTGACGGGCAACTTCGCCCGGATAAACCCCCGATGATTTATTGGCTGATGTGCGGCGCCTACCGGGTGTTTGGAGTGTCGGGTGGCTCGGCGCGGCTTCCGAGTGCGGTATTTGCGATAGGCACGTTGCTGCTGGTGTATTGGTTGGCAGGAGTACGTTTCGGCCGGGTAACGGGCGTAGTGGCGGCGATTATGCTGGCGGTGAGCGCCTTGTTTGTGGTGGAGTCGCGGCTGGCAACGGCAGATTCTGTGCTGATATTTTGGACCACGCTGGCGATGGGGCTGCTATGGTGTGCCTGGGAGTCGTTGCCGGCAGATGTGGACGGCGATGCGGTGCATGCAAGGATTAGCCGTGTGCCCGTATCGCCGGAAGCCGGCACACACGATGCGCTTAATGAAACCGCCCTGCCAGAAGAGAAATTCTTTGGTTGGCCGGGAGCATTGCTGTTTTGGTTTGCCATAGCGATGGGGGTGTTGACGAAAGGTGTTACGCCGCTGTTTGTGCTGGCAAGCGTGGTGGCTCTATCGGTGGAGGCCGGATGGCCGCAGCGCTGCCGCAGCTACTGGCAGGCTCATAAGCCGCTGGGGCGGATGCTACGACTACCCATCGTGCTGTATTGGGGTTTGGTTGATGCACGATGGCGCTGGTTGGGCAGACTTAGGCCGATGGTCGGGTTCCCGCTGCTGCTGGCGCTGTTGGTGCCATGGTTTGCTGCGGCCTGGCAGCAAACGCACGGCAAACTGATACAGATGATGTTGCAGCAGAATGTTGTCGAACGAACGACGTCGGGCCTGCAGCATCATGGCTTTCCGCCGGGATTTTATCTTGCGGTTGTGTGGGCAACATTTTGGCCGTGGAGCGTGTTATTGGTGCCGGCGGCATACCATGTGGTTCGACGGGCCTGGGGACGCACACCCATAGTATTTGATGAGCGACCGTACTGGTTTTTGCTGGCGTGGATAGTGCCGTCCTGGATATTGTTTGAACTCTTTGTCACCAAAATGGTGCAGTACGTGCTGCCTTTGTATATTCCGCTGGCGATTATGTGCGCCGATGCGGTGGTGCAAAGCTGGCACAGACTTACCGATGTGCTGGCTGCAAAATGGTTCGGCTTTGCGCGGTGGGTATGGTGCGCCATCTGGCTGATATTGGCAGGAGTGCTGGTGGCTTTTTTGTGGAGCGGTGCGGGGACCGGCCAACATGGCGTATTTGTGCGTGCGGCGGTGGTAGCGGGTTCGCTGGTGGGCGTGGGGGTGGCTGGCGGCATAAGTTGGAACAGGCCAAGCTGGCCTTATGTAACCGCGATAACGTTTACCGCCACACTGGTGCTTACCAGCGCCATGCTGTTGCCGAGCATACCGGGGCTGCAGCTAAGCCGCGAAGCGGGTCGGCGCATGCTGGACTTTTCGCAGCGAGGCTATAAGCTTGCGGCGGCGGGCTATCAAGAGCCTACCTTGGTATTTTACACGGGTGGGGGCTTGCCGCTGTATTCAAGCGCGGCAGGCCTGCTGGAGCATGTGTCGTTCGCCCATGCGGGAGCAAGCTTACCGCCCGCAAGCGTCAAATATTGTGTTGCCGTAGATAGGCGCGTTCTCGCGGCACTCAAGCGACAGCATATTGCGTATTATGTGCAGGATTGGTTCAGCGGCATCAAGGTGGCGAAGGGCCGGCCCGTGCGCGTCACGCTGATTACCAACGTGCCGGTGCTCCCGCACACGGGTGATGCAACAACCACGGCGACCGGCACTGGTGGCTGATGGCGGACGATATCAAAGCGTTGTGCTTAAAGGAGATATTGAATGAACGACTCGACCACAACGATTGCACAACTCCGCGACATGATGCGGGATTTTGTTCAGCAGCGCGAATGGCAAAACTACCATACGCCCCGGAATCTGGCGGTCAGCGCCGCGGTGGAGGCCGGCGAACTGCTTGAATTGTTTCAATGGGACGACGCAGATCCCGCGGCTGCAAGCAACCACGAACGTGTGCAATTGCATCGCCAGCGCGTCGGCGAAGAGCTGGCTGATGTTTTGATGTATCTCATGTCGCTGGCCAATTCTATGAACTTGGATGTTGGTGCGGCCGTACAGGCAAAGATGCAAAAGAATAACGAAAAATATCCAGCGGACAAAGTACGCGGCTTTTATGAGCGGCCGGTACCGTCGTGAGGCGCGGGGGTGGGGCGGCAGCAACCTTACACAGAGGAAACATGGCAGAAGATGAATTGAAGATTGCTCCGGCAGCCCCGGCGGCCGCGAATGGATCGTGGGTGAGGCGGCCCTGGTGTTTGTGGACCGGGCTGGGGCTTGTAATTGCCGGGTTTATTTCGAACCTGGTGTTTCTTTACCATCATTGCCCGTTTGATCTTTCGGAAGATGAGAGCCATTACTGGCAGTGGTCGCATCATTTGGCAGCGGGGTATTACTCCAAAGGGCCGGGGATCGCGCTGATTATTCATGCAGCGGTGGTGGTGGGACACTGGCTGGGCTATAAGCATGTTACGATGCCGATTGTGCGAACGCCCGCGGTGATTTTTGCGTTGATCAGCGGGTTGGCGAGCTTATTTCTGACGCGGCGGATTTTTCGCGATGACCGTGCCGGGCTTATGGTGATCGTGCTTTCCGCAGCGGTGCCCGCATTTGTGGTGGGCAGCCTGCTTATAACAATTGATTCGCCCATGTATTGTTTTTGGGGTTTGGCCATTTGTACCCTGTGGGGTGCCGTTGAACTCTCGCCGCAGCAGAGCGCCGGTAATCTTGGGGCTGCAAGACCGTTATGGCTTTACATGACCGGGGTGCTGGCGGGGCTTGGCATTTTGTGCAAGCCGATACCGATTTTTCTTGCGGCGTCGGTTGCCGTGATGATGCTTGTACATCCGCTGCTGCGAAGGCGATTTAAGACTAGGCACAGCCTGGGTGCGGTATTGGCGGCGCTGGTTATTCAAATTCCTACGTTGATATGGAATGCTCAGCATCACTGGATTATGTTTCTCCACATCGGCGGCGAGGGTGGATTGGAGGGAAAAATATCACTGGGAGCGAAGCTGCTGCATGCCCCATTGACGTTTGGTATGTATGTGCTTTCGCAGTTTGGCATTGCCGCTGGATTTATTGCGCTGTTTATTGTGTTGGCAATTGTGTGGGCCATAAGGTATGCCCGGGTTAAAGCTGCGGAACAAACGATGGGGGAGGTATTTTTACTGGCTTTGGCCCTTCCGCTCTGGGGCTTTTATGCCGTGCTAAGCTTATGGACCAAGGTGGAACCAAACTGGCCGGCGGCGGCATTTTTTCCGGGAATGATTTTGGCGGCCGGGTGGGCTACGGGAAAATGGAACCAGCCGAGCGTGCGCCGCCGCGCCTGGCGCGGGTGGATTGTTGTGGCGGTCATTTGGGGCTTTTCACTGGTTGTATTGGCAGAAAATGTCCAGCGGCTGTATCCGGTGGTAGCCAAAATAACGCACAATAATCGGCGATTTTCGCCGCATCATTGGGACCCGGCATTTCGGCTTCATGGGATGAAGGCTCGTGCTGAGGTGATTGAGGCCATTCGTGAAAAAATGGCTGGCAAGGGCGGCCTTCTTCCTATGGTTATTACGGATCGCTGGGATACCAGCAGTTCGTTGGCGTTTTATTTACCAGACCGGCCTTTTGTATTTTGTATTGGTTCGCTGATGGGTGGGCGGCAAAGCCAATTCGACCTGTGGCCGGGGTTGAACCAGTTAAATCCTAAGACAGGCAAGTTGCGCTTTTTGGGACGAGATGCGGTACTTACAGGCTCGATTCCGTGGTCGTCGCTTAAGCATCTGATTTACCCGGCTTTTGATAAGGTGGTTCAGTTGCCGCCGCAACTTGTCTACTATCATGGCGTGGTAATTAAACGTATGGCTGTTTGGGAGTGTTTTGGCTTTAGGGGTTTGCCTATGGTCAAACGTGATCAGACATTCTGAGGTTGCGGACGTTATGTAAGAGAGTTTATTAAATGTGCACGCATGTTACCCGACGAAAGTTTATTCGCACCCTGACTGGGGGCATTCTGGCAAGTGCCGCACTTGGCGACGCATTGGAATATGCAGTTGCGGGCGAAAATAGCGACGGTTATCGCCTCGTATGGCACGATGAGTTTAATCGCGATGGACCCGTCAACCCGAATAATTGGGAATATGAGCATGGCTTTGTGCGCAATAAGGAGTTGCAGTGGTACCAGCCTCAAAATGCGCGGTGTGTTAATGGGCGTCTGATTATTTCAGCCCGGCGGGAGACTGTGGTTAATCCCGGCTATCAAGCAGATAGCCCCGATTGGAGAAAGCGGCGGCGGGTAGCGCATTACACCTCGTCAAGCATTAAAACCAGGGGCAAGCACTCCTGGAAGTATGGAATATTTATCATGAGGGGTCGCATCAATACGCATCCAGGAAGTTGGCCGGCGTGGTGGATGATAGGCGACCATAAGCCGTGGCCCGCAGGCGGGGAGATAGACATCATGGAGTACTATCGTGGCCACATCAACGCGAACGTCGCATGGCAGGGAGCCAACGGCAAGGCTAAATGGAAATCGGTATTCAAGCCGATTGTTCAATTTCACGATCCGAATTGGTCAAGCCGCTTTCATATCTGGGCTATGCACTGGGAGCCTGATGCCCTTCGGCTGTTTTTAGATGGGCGTCTGATGAATCATGTGGACCTATCTCAAACACACGATCCTCGGTACAACAATTATAATCCATTCCACCATAAGGCTTTTATGATTTTAAATCTTGCGATTGGTGGGGCCGGGGGTGATCCATCGCACACTGAATTTCCGGTGTTGTTTGAGGTGGATTATGTGCGCGTATATCAGCGCTTGTAAGCGCGGCAGTACAAGCCCGGGCTGAAACCAACCATTGCCGCGGCCCAACGAGCCGCCTTATAAGCCAAGCTTTTGGCGATAAAATGAAACTGTTTTTTCAAGCCCTTGCCGGCGGGCAATGGTTGGCTGCCAACCGAGAAGCTTTTTGGCAAGGGCAATATCGGGGCAGCGCTGCTTAGGGTCGTCGGGCGGGAGCGGCAGGTGCGTGATAACGCTTCGTGAGCCGGCAATCTCACGAATTTCGTGCGCGAGATGCAGCACGGTCACTTCATCGGGATTGCCGATGTTGACGGGCAAATGATAATCAGGGCATTCCATGAGCAAAAGAAATCCGCGGATTTCATCGTCTACATAGCACAACGATCGCGTCTGTGAACCGTCGCCTTGTACCGTCATGGGTTGATGCGTGAGAGCCTGCTTGATAAATGCGGGAACAACACGGCCGTCATCGAGGGCGAGCCTTGGGCCATAGGTGTTGAAGATGCGCACCAGGCGTGTGTCTACGTTGCGTTCACGGTGATACGCCATGGCGGCGGCTTCCATAAAGCGTTTGGCTTCATCGTACATGCTGCGCATGCCATTGGGGTTTACATGGCCCCAGTAAGTTTCTTTTTGCGGATGCTCCAGCGGGTCGCCATAACACTCGCTGGTAGAAGCCATAAAAATGCGGGCGCCGGTTCGCTCGGCAAGTTCCAGGAGATTCATGGTTGCCAACGAATTGATTTTAAGTGTGACCACCTGATGTTTGACGTAGCCCACGGGGCTGGCCGGGCTTGCGAGATGAAAAATGCGGTCGAATTTTGCGTTGGCAATGTCGCTGGGGAGCGGCTGGCACAGGTCGGCTTGAACAAACTTGAAGCGGTTGTTGCTGGCCAGATGCGCAATGTTGTCTTTGGAACCGGTGATAAGAGAATCTACACCGATTACTTCGTGGCCAATAGCCAGCAAGGCGTCGGTAAGATGTGAACCCAAAAAACCGGCTGCTCCGGTCACCAGTACGCGTCCCGGTTTGGGGTTAAAACTTGCGGGCATGTTGGCCAAGGTCATATATACTCTCACAATGTAAAGGACGCTTCACTTCGGTCGGGAATGTTTTATCGGCCGTTTTAGGCCAGAACTTCATGCCGGTTAGCTTCGGGGCCGATAACGGCAGGTTCGGCGAGGCGATCGGATATTTCGGCTGATATCTTTTCAATAAAAGTCTTAAGAGGCATGGGGCCGAGGTCTTGATCTTTACGCGTTCGCACGGCGACTGCGGAGGTTTCCTGCTCTTTAGCGCCCACGACCAGCAGGTAGGGTATTTTTTGTTCACGGGCGCGGCGGATTTTGGCGCCGATTTTGTCATTGCCCGCATCGAGTTCGGCGCGGATGCTGCTTGCCGTAAGCTGCTGAACGACGTCCCGTGCGTAAGGCAAAGACTTTTCGCTGATGCTAAGTACAATTGCCTGCACCGGGCTAAGCCATGTGGGAAATGCGCCTGCAAAGTGTTCAATGAGTATGCCGGTGAAACGCTCCATGGAGCCGAACGGCGCCCGGTGAATCATAACTGGGCGATGGGGGGTGTTGTCAGCGCCCGTATATTCAAGAGCAAAGCGTTCGGGTAATACATAATCGAGTTGGACGGTTCCAAGCTGCCATTGGCGGCCAATGACATCCTTTACCAAAAAATCGAGTTTCGGCCCGTAAAAGGCGGCTTCGCCAATGGCCTCCTGCGATGTAATGCCTACCTCTTTGACGATTTTGCGGAGGGTTGCCTCGGCCTGATCCCATAGTGCGGGGTTGCCGGCATATTTGTCGCTGGCAGGGTCTCGGAGGCTTACGCGGCACTGGTAATCAGTAAAGCCCAGGGTCTTAAAAACCAGCAGCACCATATCCACGGTGGATCGTAATTCGGCTTCCACCTGTTCGGGTGTGCAGAACAGGTGGGCATCATCCTGAGTGAAGCCGCGGACGCGCGTCATGCCCGAGAGTTCGCCCGATTGCTCAAAGCGGTAAACCGTACCGAATTCGGCGAGGCGAATGGGAAGGTCGCGGTAGCTGCGCGGTTCAGCGGAGTAGATTTGAATGTGATGCGGGCAGTTCATGGGTTTAAGCAGGTATTCGCTTTCGTCGCCGCTGTCGCGCTCTTTCATTTTAATGGTGGGAAATTGCGAATCTTTGTAGTAAGGATAGTGCCCGCTGGTTTTGTACAGGTTAATGTTGCCGATGTGCGGCGTGTATACGGCGTTATAACCGCGGCGGGCAAGCTCGATTCGCATGAAGTTTTCAAGCTCCTGCCGGACGATGCCTCCCTTGGGCATCCACAAAATAAGCCCGCTGCCGACAAGGGGCGAAATGGTAAACAGGCCAAGCTGTTTGCCTAGAACGCGATGATCGCGCTTTTTGGCTTCGGCAAGCTGATGAATATGGGCGTCCAATTCGGCCTTGCTGAAAAAGGCCATGCCATAAACGCGCTGCAGTTGCTGCTGGCTTGCGTCGCCGTGCCAATAAGCGCCGGCGACGCTGGCGAGCTTAAATGCGCCAATGCGCCCGGTGGCGGGCAGGTGGGGGCCGCGGCAAAGGTCTTCCCAGTTTTTGCCTGGCTCACCTGTGGCATAAAAGCTGATGTGGGTATTGGGGTCTTGCGACAATGCTCGCTGGGCATTATCTACTTTGTATGGATTGCCCTGCGCGGCGAGCTTTTGAAGCGCATCGCTGGTGGGCATCTCGTAGCGCGTGAACGGACGATTTTCTGTGACGATTTGGGCCATCGCCGCTTCTATTCGCGGAAAGTCCTCTTCGCGAATAGGCTGGGCCAGCTCAATGTCATAATAAAATCCGGTATCAACGGGAGGGCCGTAGGCCAGCTTGGCTTCGGGGTAGAGTTGGGTGATGGCCTCCGCCATGACGTGGGCTGTGGAGTGCCGCAATAGGTACATGGCGTTGGTATCATCCGCTTTTGCGGTAACAATGGCGACGGTCGCGTCTTTGGTGATGGGGGCGTTAAGGTCGGTTAAGACGCCATCCACCAAAGCTCCAATGGCATCTTTTGCCAATCGCGGGCCGATAGAGGCGGCGATTTGTGCCGCCGTTACGGTTGGTGCGTTAAAGTCTTTGATAGCTCCATTGGGAAGGGTAATCTTAATCATAATACATCAATGTCCAGACCGCATTTGCGGTAAAAAAACATGGTTTCCGCCACCCCAAGGCAAGATAGTATCGGTGGGGCCGCCCGCTTGCAAGGTGACTGGCGCTGTTTTGCCCCCCATTGATTCAGTGTTGCGGCTATGATTATTTGGCGGGTACGAAAGCCTTAGGCCCGCTGCTGTGTGGATAGAAAGCCGGTGGAACGTTGCTTTTATTATTTGAATCAAAGCGTATTATTACTGTTGTACGGTCGCTATTTGGAGGAAGGCTGCGATGCGAGCACGATATGGCATCTACTGCGTATCGCAGATCTATCGAAAGGTCGGCGTGGTTAAAAGAAGCGACATAAGCGGCGGAACACTTTGGAGACGCGGCGTGCCTACGGTTATCACTAAAGTGCTGGCCGTTATTGCGGCGGTTGCGATCATTTTTCGGCTGGCATCAGCCCGAGCCGAGCGGGCCTACTGGCTGGGAATTGTGACTGCCCGTTTTACCGAGGATCAGAGCATGCAAATTGCCGCTCGGACGGCCACGCACAGCAAAAAGCTGCGCGACGCCACTGAACTGACGCTTTTGACGCAACATATTCAAGACCGTTGGCTGGTTGCCAAACGCCAACAGATTCGCATGGGCCGCCATGGGGTTGTAGGTCGGCCGGGCACCGCGAGCACATTCAACTCGCCCGTTTCGGGAATGCTTTGGATGCGTATGTACTCCAACCATAAAAGAGACGCCGCCGGGGCCATCGCCGTCTGGATCAAGCGGTCGTACCCCTTCAAGCTGGTACCATAGCGGATCGTACACATATTAAACAGGGCGGATCACCTTTTTTGAGCGCTATGCCAACCATCTGATGGCTGCACCTTTCGGCAACTCAATGCAGCCGGTAATATACCTTGTATGATGACCGGAACGATGACCAATCAAACGTGGGATGTGGGTAAGGCGGCGGGGCAATGCTCGGCGTGTCAAGTGGCACTGGCGGCGGGGGCGGCGTGTTGGGCCGCTCTGATAGAGGTGCCTCCATCGGCAGAAAAGCCAAGTGTAAAACCTGCCCAGCCGCAGCCGGCGGACTTTCAGCGGTTGGATTTTTGCCCGGATTGCTGGCAGGCGGGCAAGCGTCCGGAACCTCCGGGGCAGCTATTTTCGTACTGGAAAACCAGCATCCCAGAAACGCAGCCTAAAAAGAAGCTGTTCGTGGATGATTCGGTGTTGATAGACTTATTCAACCGCCTGGCCGAAAAGCCCGACCTTCAAGACATACAATTCCGCTTTGTGCTGGCATTGCTGCTTATGCGTAAACGTATCCTCCGATATGATGGCTGCGCACCGCTCGGTGCCGAAAAAATCGCTTTATTGCCAGATGCACATCCACAACCGGAAATGTGGCGCATGACGCTCCGCGGCGCAGCCGTACCATTGGAAGTAATTAACCCGCACTTGTCGGTGGAGCAAATAAGCAACGTATCGCAGCAGCTTTCGCAGATTCTGGCGGAAGACATCTAAGTTTTGCTTACAAAAAACTTTATTGGTGTCGGATACTGGGCTTGCGGATGGGACGCATAATCAGGCGCCCTGCAAACGCAACATTATCGCGGTTGGGTTATAAACCCGTGTGCAACGGGCGCCTGCGCCTTAGGACAACGCCTTGGCGCATCTTGGCCGTGTTTTTTCAAAGGGCTTCTATGTCTGCGATTATTGCAGGCTAATTCGGCAGACCCCTGTGCTGCCATCAGCCTCAATAACCACGAAGACAATCTGTGCGGCTCCAGGATCCTTTTCCGCAGCATCGAGCACCTTGGTAAAGTCTGTGGCATCGGTAATTTTATGGTCATTTACTTTTGTAATGATGTACCCAACCTTAAGCGGCGTGTCGCCGAGTGAAGCGAGCGAGCCATTTTTAATAAGAGCGACCATAACGCCCTTCTGGGTCGCGGGCAATTTACGAATGTAGGTATCATCAAAGACTATATTGCGGGTAATAAGACCGAGTTTCTGGTTGTAATAATGCTTAACTTCAGAGGCTAATTTTGGCATGGCCCCAATAGTTACCGGAACGGTCATGTACTGACTGCCATTGCGTAAAATCTTAAACTTAACTGTTTGACCCGGGGCGGTACGCTGCAGCCATCGCTCGAACTGACTGACAACCAAATCAGGCGAGGGAAAGTCGCTGAACTCTCGTCCATTCATAGCCAGGATAATATCTTGGCTCTTCAGGCCAGCCTTGGCCGCAGGAAAGTTAGCAATGACCGAGCCAATGGTTATGCCTGATCGTTGCTTAATTTTATAGAGCTTTCGCAGAGCCGGTTTAAGCCCGGTCAGGTCTACGGCTCCGAGCCATGGGCGTTTGGTGATAAATGGCTTTTCAGGAACATTTTTAAAGGCGGTTGCAATATCGCTCCAGGCCAGAAAGGCCTTACCTTGTTCCGGATCTTGGAGCAGTACCGGAAGCACATGCCCCGCCAATGCAATATTGAGGGCTTGACCGGGGTCCATACCAGTAAAGCCAACCAGTCTACCCGTATGATAATCGTAAACGGGACTGGTAGATCGTGTCAGGGCAAACGGGTTGGTAATCGCGAGCTTATGAATGAGCGTAATGACAGCTTTCACGTGGCTGATGCCGACAAATGGCTGATAGCCCTCCTCTTTTGACAGCAAGGCCACGGAGTATACCTTTTCGCCAAGGGTGGGATTGCCGGTATCGCCAATAGTCAAGGGAGTTGCGTTGAGCGGCTTATCCGCCTTTACATAGGCGAAAAGATTATTGGCAGATCGTCCCAGAAACGTTGCTGGAACCTTGGCATAGTTGCCTCGAGGCATGCGAATGGTGATGGTTTTGATGTAATAAGATGGAAGCTCAATGGGAAACAGTTCCTGCGACACCAGTACCACGCCGGATTTGGTGAGCAAAACACCCTGGCCATTGGCTTTACGCGTTTTATGAAACTCATTTTCAGCGGTGTATTGCACATACACCAAACTTTTGGCGACATTTGCCGCCACCTTAGTTAAATCGGCTGACGCTGCTGCGCAGGTGGCCGTCGCCCCTGATGCTCCGATAAAAACGATTGCCATAAAATAGAGCGTTGCTTGGGCGAGTTTGCTGAGATTCATAATACATTATCCTTTTTAGGTTGTTGGTTACGATGTCAAGCCAGTCTCGGAATGTTGAGCAGATTATGCTAATAGCATGGTTCTATGAGTTATTTCCGAGATTGATGACCAGCGTCTTTTCGCTGCGACCGCGCCGCACAATCACCGCCGCCTCACCTTTGGTTTTGGCCAGTTTGGTTACGAGGGTTTGGAGCGTGTGAACATTGTGTACCGGCTGGGCATTAAGTCGCAGGATAATATCGCCGGATTCAAGCCCCGCCGTATCTGCCGGTGAGCCAGACCGGACCCCTGTTACCAGCACTCCGCGCATAAGAGGCAGGCGTCTGGCCCGCAAATAGGGATCGGTCAGTCGGCGGACTGAAATGCCTAATTCCACAATGGCATGCTCGGGTGCGACGGCACTTTCCAAGCGGTCGGTTTTGATCGCCAGTACGCGGTATGGCTGACCGGTTGAACCTGGGCGATCAATAACCAGGGTAAGCGTCGAGTTAACGGGTTGATCGGCTATGTAGCGGCGAATGGGGGCTAACTCTTCAGGAAAGCGGCAATTCGTGGGCCGGCCATTGACGCTCAGCAGGATGTCCTGTGGCTCCAAGCCCGCCTTCGAAGCCGGCGAATCGGGATCCACCGAACTGACCAATACTCCATGATTCTCCGCGATCTTATAGAATTTGGCCAAGCCGCGCAAGGGCTGCAAATGAAGGCCGATGTAGCTGCGAACAACTCGGCGTTGCTTGAGCAATTGCGGAATAACACGGCGCGCGACATTAATTGGAATGGCGAAGCCGAGGTTGTTGGCGTCGGGGTCGCCGCGTGTGTTAATGCCGATGACTTCTCCGCGGAGGTTAATAAGAGGCCCGCCGGAGTTGCCGGGGTTGATGGCCGCATCGGTTTGAATCCAATTGTTGAACCAGCCGGTTTCGTAGCCGTCTATAGTGGTGGCGCTGAAATAGCGGTCCGTATTGCTGATGATGCCGCGTGTGACGGTGCGCGAAAGTCCGTAGGGTGTGCCGATGGCCAGCACAGGCTCGCCAAGTTGCACATGCCTTGAGTTGCCCAGCTTAGCCCAGCGGAACTTGATGTGCTTGCGGGAAATTTCCTGCATGTTCATTTGCAGCAGGGCGAGGTCAGTCCAGTGATCGGCGCCGACTCGTACTGCGTGGACATGCTCTTTGTCCGCCAGAGTTACTTCAATGTGCCGGGCGCGGCCGGCCACATGAAAGTTGGTAAGTACGTGCCCCTTTCGGTCAATGATGACGCCGCTGCCAATGGCCCTGAATGTTTCAGGGGCGCCGTTGGCAAAGCTGCGCATAACCACATCAATGCGCACCACCGCCGGCGAAACATGCGCCAAGGCGTACTGTACACGCGACGAGGGTCCCGGATTGATCCACCAGGCGGTTTGCGTGCATCCGGCAAGCATGCCGTAACACACTACCGCCAGCAAAGCAAAAGCTGCCGCGCTGGGTTTGCAACGCTTAAATAAAGCGCTTTTGGCGAGGCGCTTTCTGGCGGTTCTACACAAATGAGGCATACATGCTCCACCACGGTTTTGCCGGGCAACAGTTTACTGGCCCACAATAATACCTTGTTGCCATGCTCGCGTATAGTTGGCAGAATTGCTAGAAAGTCGCCACTCCCATCCATAATTGCATTATCCGATATCGGCAGGTCTTAGCAATCCGAGATGTCCGCGGAAATAGCTACAGCCGTAGCGGCGACGTGATTCTGGCGCAACGTCTTGAGCTTTGGCTGGAAATATGCGGCCCCAACTGCTATTGTGAAAACAACATAGCCGATCGGTGCCGTGACCTTGAATGGTGCGGTGCCTCGGTGTTGCGCTTTGGTTTGTATATGTGGAGCGGCCCGGATGGCTCAAGAAGTGCTGACCTCATTGGCTCAAGCGCGGCGGGAGTTTGTTGATCTCTGGGGCCAGATGGCGCCGCATTGGGGCATCAGCCGCGCTATGGCTCAAATTCATGCGGTGCTAATGGTATGGCCAACGCCCATGACCGCCGAGCAAATCATGGCTGAACTGCATGTATCCCGCGGCAGCGTGAGCATGGTCCTTCGCAACTTGGAGAATTGGGGCATTGTGCGCCGCACCAGCAACGCGGGCGATCGTAAAGACTACTTCAGCTCGGAAGATGATGTGTGGACCATCTTCAGCAATATTTTTCGGGAGCGCAAACGTCGCGAGCTTGACCCGCTGATGCACCGGCTTGATCAATGCCTCCTACTCGCCGGGGCCTCGCCCACCGACGAGTCAGAACGCGCGTTTTATCAGGCCTATGTCCGCCGTCTGGAATCACTGGCGGGCTTTTTTCGGGTATTTCATCGCTTGTTGGGCCGGGCGCTGGGCGAGCCGCCCGAAGAACTCGCCCGGTTGACGCGGGCGTTGGAAGAGATGATATATACTGCAAGCGGCCAAAATTTGAGGCAAAAATGAAC
>JBMFVX010000058.1:0-17345 GCA_049965775.1 Phycisphaerae bacterium | reverse complement strand
CCGGCCATTACTCGGACAGGCGCCTGGGTCTAATTGTGATGAGAGCGGCAGACACGTGATCTACGGGAACAACCCATTGTCGGCCAGAGGCGATTAGCCGTTGAGGCGTAAAATGGCCACGGGGCGATCCATCGGTGGTGGCATCGAAGGTTACACCGCCAAAGCTGATTCCAGTTATCGCGGCAGGAGTGGGGGCGGTGAGGTATTCAACTGTGGCGTGTGATTGCGGTTTTATCGGCAGGGCTATACGAATATCGCCTGTGAGATTTTTATTGAGAACAACGATTCGCAGCACATTCGAGCGATCTTGGCAGGCCCATATTTTTATGCCGCCTTTATGAGGGTAATTTACCGGCACAAGGCGGCCGCCGTTTTGCACTGCTTTGGCAAACAGGAGCATGCCGTAGTAGAGCGGATGCGGCTGCAGGCCCTGGCTGTGCCTTCCAGCGGGCCAAAAGGCCCCGTAAATTGAACCGGTATGGAAGTTTACACCAGCGCCTCCGGCATGCGCGATTTCAAAGAGTGTGTCCGTACACCAAAGTGCTGAGGCGAACGTATTGCTGACGCCGCGTTTGCCGCCGCCCCAAGCGGAATTTATTTCGGCATAGCGCACCGGCAGGTGATAGCGGCGGGCAACTGATACGCTGGGGCCCACAAGGTTGGCATATACGCGAGAACTTGCATCTTTGAGCAAATTGGGAATGCTGGCGAAACGAGGACTTTCAGGGTTTTTAATGGGGGCTCCCAGCGGGTAATAATGAATGGTAACCAGGCCGATGCGAGCGTGCTCTGCTTGTATAAACTTGGGTGTTGTGTTGCGAAGCCAACCGCAGCAGAAGGCCGGCCCGGCGATAAGTTTAGGCGATTGAACGAGCGGCATAATTGCGGTCATCAATCGGTTAAAATTCCTCAGGTAGAGTTGGAAGGTTTCGTTCCACCATTTTCCGCCCAGTTTCTTGTAAAGGTCTGGCTCGTTGCCAACTTCAAACGCCAGAATGTGGCCAATGCCAATGGTGGCCATAGCGTGCCGTACCCATTGGCGAGCCATGTGCCGCGTTCCGGTACCCAAATTTAGCCCGAGAATAAGCTTACAGCCGCTGGCCTTGGCGATTGCCGCTAGGCGGGCGCCATCCGCTGGGGTGATGTTGTATCGCAGATTTTTAGGGTGGTTTGGGTACTGAGACAAATTCCAAGCGGCACGATCCTCGGAATTGCCGCCAATTCGGATAACGGGCGAACCATTATAGGTTTCCAGGCATTTCATCAGGTTAATGAAGGAGGCTTGTCTACCGTGCGCACGGCTCATTAACGTTCGCAGTGAAGTGCCGTACTCGATCGAAACGCCGAGAAAATGGGGTGGCACCCGCGGTCCGCCATTTGATAAATTGATGACCGGTTGAATTGCATCTGCGGCTGACGCATTGGCCACACGGATTACAATCGCGTTGATCACCAAGAGAAAAGTCACTACACGAAAAAAGCCGGCGCAAACAGAGGCACCGAACAGACCGGTGCGACCAGTTAGCGGCGAGCAATAAATTACCCTAAAAGCGTTCCTCAAGCCGGTACCTCTAAGAGCCTGTTTGAAAACTCCGGCGGGATCGTCTTGCGGCCCAGGGTGGCCGTCTGCTGCGTTCTCGCTCCTCGCCATATTTTCGAATATGCCTCGGAGCTGCGGCCTTGCATCCGGCCACCCTGGGCCGCAATCCGACCGCACCAGCCTTTTCAAACAGGCTCTAAGCGGATGCGGGACCGCTATCGCCACGGCCTTCGGGCTGGTTGTAAGGACAGAACCAGCATTTTTACCATGAGGCCGTGTGTTGATTCTGTGATGGTTAACGCTTAGGTCAACGATATGTTGCAAATTAGAGAGATCGCTCATTGAATGCCTTGTACAAGGGCGAATAGTGGATACAATTTTCACCATCGGGCGGAAAGCCGCAGATGGGGAGAGCTTACAGCTAAGATGCCGTCCAACACACTCGGCCAACGTTTAAAGGAGTGGTCTGCGAATGGTAAACTCAAGGCAAAGTCGCTCTTGTGTGACAGTAACCCGCCGATTGGCACTGCACGCCCTCGCGGCGGCGGCGCTGCTGACCGCAGGCTCGGCGGCCCGGGCGCTTACCATTACCCCAACATTTGACACCACCATTACCAGCAGCGCCTATGCCAGCACCATTGAAGCCGACATTAATTCAGCGCTGAGCTTTTACAACAACAGTTTCTCCAATCCGGTGCAGGTCAATATTTATTTTCAGACGGCCACCAATGTCGCGTATCTGGGCCAGAGTCTCTCCACATATTACGAAAACACCTACAGCACCTACACACAGGCCATGCTGGCAAACGCCACAGCCCATCCGGCAAATGTAATAGCCCAAACGGCGTATAACAATCTGCAATATGGCAATGACAGCAATGGAGCAGCGCCGATATTTGCCACCAGCGCCAACCTAAGGGCCCTTGGTTTTCAGACTGCAGTAGGCCAGTTGAACTCGGCGGGCAACATTGGCACAGGGGCAGGGTATGTTTACGATGGGATTATTTCACTTAACGCGACTAGCTTGGCAGGCTTTGGCGGCGATGGTGCGTATGGCGCCAAGGCCACCATTCAGCATGAGGTGGATGAAGTCCTTGGAATCGGGGGATCAGGATCAACCCTGGGCGGCACGAATCAGTATAACGGCACCGCGAACCCGCCAACTGGCGATTACGGACCGCTGGATTTGATGAGGTATGCCGGCGTTCACACGCCAAGCTATGACACCAATCCGGTAACAGTGTCGTATTTCTCAATTGATGGCGGTGCAACCAATCTTGTCACGTTTAATCAGACTGCAGGCGGAGATTATGGGGATTGGGGCGGCACCAGTACTTATGTGCAACAGGCTTTTACCGGTGCCGGAAGCACCGCCACAGTGAGTTTGGCTTCGCCCGAAGGCATTGCACTCCAAGCGGTGGGGTATAACGGCTTGCCCAGCGCGCCGACATTGATTTGGTCGCCCAATGGCAGTTCTGGCGGTAGCGATATTTCGGGTGGCTGGAATACCAGTTCGTTGAATTGGACTACTGGCTCAGGTCCTGCTGCGTGGGCCAACGGTGATAATGCGGTGTTTGGTGCAGGTACCACCAACCCTGTAACGGTAACACTTCAGACAGCGATTACGGCACAAACACTGACTTTTAATGCCGGTGGCGCTTCCAGCGGCTATTACTACACCATCGCCAGCGGCGGCGTCGGCGATACCCTGACCCTTACGGGAAGTACGGTAACGGTTAATTCAAACGATCTAATTTCAGCCCCCGTAAATTTTACCAATGGTCTGGTAGTCACCGGCACAGGTTCGCTCACGCTAAGCGCAGCCAACACCAACACCGTAGGAACCGTCTTGGCTGGCGGCACCCTCGCTATTACACAGGACGCTGCTGTGGGCACGGGGGGCATTATATTTGCGGGTGGGACTCTTCAGCTTAATAATTACGCCAGTGCCCTGACGTTTTCAAACGATGCGGTGCAATTGGGAGCGGCAACCGGTACGCCAGCATCACTGACCTCTGTGTTAGCCAATATCACTGATTTGGCGTACGAAGGCCCGGGGGTATTGAATCTAACGGCTGTAAACACTTATACCGGCGCAACCACCATCAATGCCGGCACCTTGGCTCTATCGGGCGCTGGCAGCATTGCGGATTCATCCGGCGTAGGGTTGGTGACGGGTGCAACGTTTGATATTTCTCAAAGTACGGTAATCGGTGGCCCCGTTATAGCCGGCCTGACGGGCTCTGCGGGCACGGTTGCACTTGGCGCTAATACGCTGCAGGTAAATGTTGCCAGCGGCACAACGGATGTTTTTGGAGGCGTGATACAGGATGGAGGCGTGGCGGGCGGGGCAGGCGGCAGCCTTGCAATGGTCGGCGCCGGAGAACTGGACCTCACGGGTGTTAATTTATATACAGGACCTACCAGCGTTTCGTCGGGTACACTGGCGTTGGTTGGTACTGGTAGTATTGCGTCTTCCAGCAACGTGGCAATGACCGGAGGCATTTTTGACGTATCGAAGAGTGCGATCACCGGTGGCCCATCCATTAATGGATTGACCGGTACGGGAGGCACTGTGGCCTTAGGGGCGCAATCCCTGAATATTACCGTTGCCGCCGGTACCGACACTTTCGCTGGTGCGTTTACGGATGGTGGAGTGGGCGGCGGCACCGGTGGTACCTTCATAAAGGAGGGTATCGGCACTCTGCAACTTACCGGCACCAGCACCAATACGGGCGGCGAAACCATCAACGCGGGCACCTTGGCCATCGGACCGGGCGGCGGCCTCGGCACCGGCACGCTGACCATTAATGCGCCGGGCACCTTCAGTCTCAATGGAGCCAGCACAACCGTTACCGATGTCGTCGGCGCTGGCGCAATTACGCTCGGCGGGAACACTTTGACCGTTGCCGCCCCCAATGGAACGGCCGACATTTTTAATGGGTCTATCTCGGGAACAGGCGGACTCACCGTTGCAGGTGCCGGGTCGCTGACCTTGGCGGGAGCAAACACCTTTTCGGGAACGACAAACGTAAATTTCGGCTCGGTGCTGCTGCTCAATAACGCCAGCGCCCTCGGTGCCAGCAGCATCGTTAATTCTGGATTGCTGGGCAACGCCAGCTCGACCTATACTGCTGCTATTCAGGGGAATTTCACGCAGGCGGGTGGTGGCGTGCTGATGGAGCGTGTAGGAGGCTCTGGAGCGGGTCAGTTTGATCAATGGACTGTTGGGGGAAACAGTTCCATTAACGGAAACCTGACCGTGGCCCTCGAAAATGGCTACGCTCCCGCAACGAGCCCGACAACCCTCACCATCATTCAAGATACCAATGCCGGCACCATGACCGGAAATTTTTCATCCATCGTGATGGGATCCCACCCGATTGATCTCTTCGCCTCGACCGTTGACACCGGCACGGACCTGAATTTGGTTTTTACCCTCCACCAGCCGTCGCTTGTCCCCTATGCCCTGACGCCCAATCAGATCGCGGTAGCGCAGTACCTCGACCTCACCGACGGCTACTCGGGCGGCACACCTTCGGCAGAGTATCAGGTGCTCATTAATCAAATAGACAGCCTGTATTCGTCGCAGGTTCCTACGGCACTCGATCAGCTTTCAGGGATTGTGCTGCAGGTATTTCCGCAGGTGGCTTTGCAAAATAGCATTGGGCTTGATGAAACATTCAATCAGCATGCCCAAGCCTTGGATGACGGAGCCAGTGGCTGGAGTCAGTCCCTTTTCGCGCTTAATACACCGGGCGTGCTGGATTCTTCCCAGATGGCGCTGTCACAAATGCTCGATCAGCAATCGCAGATGCTTACACTCGATGCGTTGCCGCTGACGCTTCCCAATGGTACGCAAATTCCGATGGCCCAGCAGCCACAAGCTGCCGCGGCAAACTGGAGCGCCTTCTTAACAGGTGCGTTGCAATTAGAAAACTACTCCAGCGCCGACAGCATAAGTAATCCAAAGGTCACTGCGGAAGGCGTTACGCTTGGTGGCGATTACGCGGTTTCATCAACAACTTCCGTCGGGGCGCTCTTTGCTTATGCCCACAATGACATCCGTCTGGATAGCTATGGCAGCAAAGGCTCGATGGATACCTATACGCCGGGAGTTTATGCCAACTTCCACACACCCGATGGCTGGTTTACCGATGCATTGGCCGCTTACAGCTACAATGGCTACTCTGAGCACAGAAACTTGAGCGTAGGAGGCATCTCTCAAACGGCCAGCGGCACGGACACTGGCAATCAAGGTGACTTATCAATAGATGCCGGCCGGCAGTTTAGCGCGGACAATAGCGCATTTAACTGGGTTGGTCCCTGGACACTCATTCCAATGACCTCTCTGGCGTACACCTACAGTAACTTTAATTCGTATGCGGAAAGCGGGGCCGGAGCGGCCAGCCTTAATGTCGGCTCCATGGAGACCAACTCTCTGCGCAGCACCATCAGCCTGCAGGTTCTTTACACACTCCAACTCTCACAAAGTGTTGCACTCCAGCCGGGGCTGCTGGTAGGGTGGCGTCATGAGTTTTTAAACGGCCCACAAGGCATTACCTCCAGTTTGCAGGGGGCTGGGCCCGGCCAGAGCTTTACCATTACAACCGAGCCGCCATCGAAAGACACCGGCATCTTTGGCGGATCGCTGCAGGCGACTATAAACCAAAGCGTTAACGCATTTGTTGATTATCAAATTGATGTAGGCTCGCAGAATTTGGTGTCGCAGCGCGTGTTTGCGGGTGTAGCTGTTAAGTTTTAATCGAGCTATTGATAGGTGGGGATGCCAACCATCTTCGGCTGAGAGCCTGTCCGAGTAATGGCGGAGATTCCGATAGCTCTGAAGCCTGCGGTGGGAGCATTCGGGCGTCCGCCCGGTGACAGCGGATGCCGCCTGAAAGAGTGGCCGCATGAGCCAACGCATTTTATATACGATTGGACATTCCACCCGCTCGTGGCAGGAATTTACCCACCTGCTGCTCGTCTGGAAAATCGCCGAACTGATAGATGTTCGCACGGTTCCGCGGTCGCGGTCTTTTCCTCAGTTTAACAAGGCTCGTATGGCCGCAGCTCTGCGGCGCTTGGGCATTACATATACGCACATCAAGGAACTCGGCGGATTGCGGCACTCCAGGAAAGGTTCGACCAATACCGGCTGGCGTAATGCGAGCTTTCGAGGTTACGCCGATTACATGCAGAGCCAGGAGTTTTTGCAAGCTTTGGCGGAGTTGAATCGCCACCGCCGACGGCACCGGGTTTGTGTTATGTGCTCGGAAGCGCTTTGGTGGCGCTGTCATCGCCGAATGATTGCCGATGCCGAAGCCGCCCGCGGCATACCGGTGCGGCATATTATGAGCGATCGCACCGCCAAACCACATGAAATCACATCATTTGCGAGAATACGTCGTCTGCCAAACCGATGCGTTTACGTTGACTACCCGGAAGGTTCTCTTGCGCAATGAAACGTCTGCGGTCGTGATATGTCGCAAATGAATTAACACCGTCTCTTCATGCCACAGCCGGATGCTATGACGAACAGCCTGTATAAGCTTATGCTGACGCCTCGACAAATGCCTTCTGCTATTGTTTAAGCCAGAGGCGCTCCATCTGTTCGAGCGTGCGAGTTTTGGTTTCAGGCACCAGCTTCCAAACAAAAAGGGCGGCAAAGATGCTCATCACCCCATAAATCCAGTATGCAAATCCATGATGAAAATGTTTGACCAAAAATTGATTATTATTGAGAATCGGAAATGTCCAGCTAACTAAATAGTTGGCGATCCACTGCGCTGCAACCGCAATTGCCATGGCTTTGCCGCGAATTTGATTAGGAAATATTTCGCTCAACAAAACCCAGGTGACAGGTCCCCAAGATATGGCAAAGCCGGCTATATAAAGCAGCATGGCCAGCAGTGCGACAAGGCCATTGCCATGGAGCATAAAATTGGTTCCCAAAGCGATCATGCTTACAGCCATGACAATCGCACCTATGATTTGCAGCGGCTTGCGGCCCAATCGGTCCACGGTAAGTACTGCAATTATGGTGAAAAGCAGATTGACGGCGCCGACGATAATAGTTTGCATCAATGATGCATCAGTTGTTAGATGCATCCCTCTAAAAATGGTCGGGGCATAGTACAAAACGACATTTATGCCAATAATTTGCTGGAACACCGAAAGCATGATGCCGATGAAAATCACCAAGACCCCAAATGAGAATAGCTTGCCGGAATGATGGGCGGAGAGAGAATTGCGGATTTCGGTGATCTCGCGTTCACTCTCTTCGGCGGTTACAAGCTGGACGAGAACCTTACGGGCTTGGTCTTCGCGCCCTTTGAGCATGAGATAGCGGGGAGTTTCGGGCACCATAAATAGCAGCAGTAGAAACGCGGCTGCAGGGACTGTACCCGATAAAAACATATAGCGCCAACCAATGCTATGCAGCCACGCATCGCTATTGCCGGCTCGTGCAATACCGTAATTGACGAAGTAAATCACCAGCATGCCAAAAATGATAGCGAGTTGATTCCAGGCTACGAGGTTACCTCGCACGCGAGCGGGGGCGATTTCGGCGATGTACATCGGTGCCAACATGGATGCCAGTCCAACGCCTATACCTCCGAGTATACGGTAAGCGACAAAATTCCAAATGTAGGCGGGACCGCCATGTCCGATAGGTGCAAATAAAAACTCGGGGGCCGCGGCCCCTAACGCAGATACTAGAAATAGAATCGCAGCAATGATCAAGCCGCCTTTGCGGCCAATGTTGGTGCTAATCCAGCCGCCGATGATGCCTCCGATAATACAGCCGATGAGTGCGCTTGAAACGACAAAGCCCAGAAGCGAGCTTGCCTCATCCGGGCTAAGATGCCGGGGAGTGATAAAGTAAGCCTTAAGACTGTCTACGGCCCCAGATATGACTGCTGTATCGTAACCGAATAATAGCCCACCCAAGGTGGCTATCAGGGTTAGGAGAACAACATAACGATTCATGCGTGGCATCATACTTCTCCGCAAGGGGGTTAAGGAGCCGAATCAATTTGCGGGCACGTCATTAATAGAGGCACTTCGCCAAATAGCCCGCCAGTGCGGTATATTGCTGACGCGAACGGAACTGGCCGATCTTTTTTCGATCAACCTTAAGAGCTTTGTTCCAAAGACGCTGAAGATTTGCCGCGCTTACATTTAGGATGTCGGAAATATCCTCCGGGCGGTCGGTTCTTGGTGCTTTAACGTCAAACGCCAGTATTCCGTCCCATTTTGCATCTTGCAGAACCACGCAAAGGGCGAGGTCTTTAAGCGGCTCCGTATAGCCAAAAGGCAGGTCCTGGTCGTATCGGGTGGTGTCTTGAGAGTTCAGATGGATGTGAAACAGTTTGCCCGCCTCCAAACAAAGTTCGACTTCCCAGAGGTAATCTAAGCCGGCCATGCGACTGTGCGCGGTTTCTGGATTGATGCCGAACAGCGGTTGTATGGATGGCTCCAGACGGCTGATAAGATAAAGGGCCTCACCAACATTGCTCAAATACATATTGGCGCGAGGCTCATTCGGTTTTGGCTCAAGTGCAAAACGCGGTGACGACTTGCCATATTGCTTGCGGGCATACTCGCCCACCGCATTAAAACCGTCGAGCATTCTGCGGAAAGAATCCTGACCGTTCTTACCAAGAACAAAATCAAATCCTTCTCGGCCATTCCAAAATACCATAACCTCGGCCCCTAGAGCGACCGTGGCATCTACAGCTTGTTGCGCATTTTTGAGGGCCTGCCGACGCACTGCCGGGTCATTACTGGTCATAGCACCATCCTTGAAAACGGCATCGGCAAAAAAGGATGGCGTGTACATGCCCATCTTAAGGCCATATTTCTTCATCAGCTTTTTAGCCTCATCAACCTGATGTAGCGGTATCTCAACGTCATGGGCCTCGATGTAGGTAATGCCTGCTTCAGCCAGCAGAGGCAGCCGATCCAGTATGGGTATCTCCGGCCGTGTTGGGCCGCCAAAAGGATCGCGTCCCGAACCGAGATTCCAAACGCCAGCACCAATACCTTGTTTGCCAGTCTTTTTGGGGATGATAATTTTTGGCATCGTTAAATACTCCAAGCTTTGAATACAGTTCTTAAAGATACTATACGGGGCGATTCAAAAACCGTCAAAAGGCTTGTTTAGATACTTATGCGCTTGTGTCAAAAATGGCACACGATGTAAGCTGAAAAATTGTCTCGCTGAGTCTCTGCCTCAAAACCCGTTCTTTTTATTACGCCGATGGCCCATGAAAACATTAAAAACCCAATGTTTTGTAATATATGCAAAACATGATCTTGGCATCCTTCAGAAAAAACCAATGAAATGATTAGCTGCTTTTAACTTGGCATCCTTTAAAATAGTGCAATATCCATGCATGTTTTCTCACAGCCAAAATTTGGGGAAACAACGTTTTTTCTCGGGTGCACTGCACTATCTGCCATCCTGCTACTCCTTGGCGGCTTGCAGGTCGTGCCGAGTTGGACTCCTTACCTGCGCACTTTTCAGCTTTAACCGCTCTTAGCGGCCAACTGCATCGCACTCTGGCCATTATCGGCTGGCAATGCCAATAACCCAACAACCGTGATCAGAACACCCGTAGCACAACTGCGAGGCTTACATTTTGGCTAAGGTCAAAAAAAATCGTAAGCTGCCACAGGCCTCGCAAGGCGAGGGAGCACCGTCTCCGGATTGACGCGACTCAATATTCGACTTACATTGAAGTTGGTACGATCTTGTGCTTCAGCTTGCTAAAGGATTTTAATGAGAAGACGCGATTTCTGTAAGCTTCTGACGCAAGCCGCAGGATCGGCGATAACTGCGACTGCAGTAAGCTCGCAGACGATACAAGCTGCTGATACCATCGGCGCCGTGGATTCCGGCTTCAATATGCCGGATGAAAGCTACTCAGCCTTCTGCAATACACCTGAATTGCAACGCACTTTTTACGCGGTTAATGGCAACGACATCATTGTTGAAAAGCTAAATGAGCACACGTGGCGTCCAACGGGTTGGGGCCGTCCGCCTGTACTGCCGGTACCGGGCGGATCAAGGGATGGCGTACCGTTGCTAAGCCCGATTGGCAAACTGTATGGTAAAGGACCCTATAAGCCAACCTATGAATCACTTTTACAGTATGAGTGTCCAGAATGGTACCGCGATGCAAAGTTTGGTATCTGGAACCACTGGAGTCCTCAATGCGTACCTGAGGATGGAGACTGGTACGCCCGCAATATGTATTTGCAGCACTCTGCTCAATACAATTTCCAGTGTAAACATTACGGCCATCCATCTAAATTTGGTTACAAAGATTTGTGCGCTCAATGGACGTTGTTAAATTGGCACCCAGAAGAGCTTATGGATCTTTATGTGGCAGCTGGTGCAAAGCTATTTCTCGCGCTGGCAAATCATCACGATGGGTTTGACACTTGGCACTCGAAATATCACGAATGGAATGCATTCAACATTGGGCCGCGTCGCGACGTTATTGGCGATTGGGCTAAAGCCGCTCGCTCTCGCGGCCTGCCTTTTGGTGTTACCGTCCATCAAGGCCGCAACTGGTGGTGGTTTCAAGCTGCGCACGGCTGTGATAAAACAGGCCCTCTAGCCGGAATTCCTTACGACGGAGCACTTACCAAGGCGGACGGTAAAGATACTTGGTGGGAAGGCTACGATCCGCAGCAACTTTACGGAGCCAAGCATCCACACAATGCGCTGCCTGACTTCAGCTATGTCAAGAATTTCTATGATCGAACGCGCGATTTAATAGATCAACACAATCCCGACCTGCTGTATTTCGACAACGCATTGCTCCCGCTGGGGTGGGCAGGCATGAATTTAGGCGCTTACTATTATAACAACAGCCTGAAAACCAGTGGTGGAATAATGCGCGGCGTCATCACAACTGGCAATGTGCCAAGTCCTCTGCGCAAAGCTATGGTTTATGATATTGAGTCCCGCGTTATTGATCGTATATTGCCTCACCCTTGGCAATCGGAAACATGCATTGGCGGCTGGCATTATCAGCGAGCCCTCTATAACCACCCGGGTGAGTATGGAGGCTATCGCCATCCACAGGACATTATTCACTGGATGATTGATGTTGTAAGCAAAAACGGCACGTTTATTCTAGACATTCCAGGTAAGCCTGACGGAACGATTGTTAGCAAGGAGAAAGCCATACTTAAGCAACTGGCCAAGTGGTTCTCAATCAACGGTGAGGCCATTTATGCAACGCGACCCTGGAAAACATTTGGTAAGGGTCATCTCAAGATCATCAAAGGGCGTGATAACGGCTATGAAAATATAAAGCACTATGATGCCCATGATATTCGCTTTACCCGCAACAAGGCTGGTACCGTGGTGTACGCAATATTTCTTGGCTGGCAGCTGATACCAAGCCAGGCAAAGTTCTCGCGGTCGAACTACTCGGCTGCCATGAAAGACTTTCATGGCAGCAGACGGCTAAGTCGCTGGCGATTGCCACGCCCGAACAGAAGCCAGGCGATTATGCGTTCGCCTTTAAAGTCCGCGTCGCATGATGGACGGAAGTGGCTGATATGCGCCCGAAATTTCACGTAGTGAATTGCTTCGGCTACAAAACATGGTTACCATAACTTCGGTATCTGTTATTGCTGAGAGCTTAAAAACGATTGGATAAATAGATTTACCAAAAAGGTTCTTAACAAAGGAGATTGTTACATGCGACGACGTGAATTCTGCAAAATTATCGCTGGGGCTGCGGCAGCAACCGTAACCGCAACCATAACTAAGGCAGACGAGCCGACGTTAGCCACGGGGAAGGGCACAATCGCGCCGGGCTATAACCAGCCAGATGGCACATATGCCGACTTTTGTGCCATTCCTGAGTTGCAACGGAAGTATTATGCTATCGAGGGCAATTCGATCGTCGCAGAAACATTGAATGAAAAAACGTGGCATCCTGCAAAATGGCGGAACCCGCAAAAGCCGCCAGTCCCAGTTCGCGGCGGCGCTTGGAACGATGTGCCCATGATCGGGCCACTGAAAGGTCTTCATGGCGACGGGCCTTATAAGCCAAGCTACGCATCTATGCTGCAATATGATTGTCCTGAGTGGTATCGCGATGCCAAGTTCGGTATCTGGAATCATTGGAGTCCATCATGCGTCGCCGAAGATGGCGACTGGTATGCGCGTCAGATGTATATACAAGGACGACCCGAGTACGCCTATCAGTGTAAACATTTCGGTCATCCATCTAAATTTGGATTTAAGGATCTTTGCGCTCAGTGGACGCTATTGAATTGGCAGCCGGAAGAACTCATGAACTTGTATGTAAAAGCCGGTGCAAAAATCTTCATGATACTGGCCAATTTTCATGATGGTTTTGACACTTGGAACTCCCGGCATCACCAATGGAACGCACAGCGTGTCGGTCCCCATCGGGATGTTGTCGGTACTTGGGCCAAAGTTGCGCGAGCGCATGGCCTGCGTGTGGGGGTGAGCGTGCATCAGGCTCGCAATTGGTGGTGGTATCAGGTGGCACATGGTGCTGATGCGACGGGGCCGCTTGCGGGCGTGCCTTATGACGCATGCTTAACCAAAGAAGATGGCAAAAACACTTGGTGGGAAGGTCTCGATCCACAGCAACTTTATGGACCGAAACACCCCTTTAATGCGCTGCCTGATTTTACCTTCAGTAAAAACTTTTATGATCGCACCCGCGACCTGATAGATCAACACGATCCGGATATTTTGTATTTTGATAACGACATGCTCCCGCTGGGCTGGGCCGGGATGAACATTGGCGCCTACTTTTACAATCGAAACTTAAAGGTTCGAGGCCAGATGGAGGCTGTTATCAACGTCAAGTACGTCCCATTTGACCTTACAAAAGCGGTGGTTGCTGATTTGGAGCGGGGCGTTACTAACAGCATTATGCGTTACCCGTGGCAGTCGGAGACCTGCATTGGGGATTGGCACTACCAACGCGCTCTTTACAATCAGCCCGGCGAATATGGCGGATATCTCAAACCGCGGCAGATCATTCACTGGATGATTGATGCAGTGAGTAAGAATGGTACCTTTATTCTTAATATCCCCGGCCGGCCTGACGGCACTATTGATAGCAAGGAAAAGTTAATTCTGCACGAGTTGGCCGAGTGGTTTGCTATAAACGGACAGGCCATATATGCAACCCGGCCGTGGAAGGTTTTTGGCGAAGGCCTGCTGCAGACCGCGGCTGATACGTCAAATAATCCCCATGGCACGACTGGTGCATACAACGGCTATAAATCAACAAAAGATCTCGGTGCGGGCACGGTCCGGTTTACGCGAAACAAGGCAGGCACTATTGTTTATGCGATCTGTTTGGGCTGGCAGTCCAAAGAGTTTGTCATTCGCTCTTTAGGTTTGGCAGCCGACACCAAACCGGGTAAGGTCTTGGCCGTGGAGCTGCTGGGCTGTCAGGAAAAGCTTTCGTGGAAGCAGACGCCACAGTCGTTGACCATTGCAGCACCTAGACATAAACCCGGTGAGTATGCGTTCGCTTTTAAAGTCAGTTTCGCATGACTTCGGCAGTACCAGCGAATTGTTATTCGTAGCATATTTATAAAAGCTCGTTTAGTGATGCATTGGCTAGAATCAATGGTGTCACAATTGTTAAGCGGCGAACTCAGGGTATAGGTTCTCCTATGAGGTGATTGCAGAAGGGCTTCAAAGGCCTAAATGATGTGTTTAAAAGGCATCACCCATTTGGTACTCAGGTTTCCAGCTTGAGAGATCAGTCTTTTAATGACTTGGATGGCCGAAACCGGATGGTGTAAAAAAGTCCCATTGCCAGAAGCAGTGCTCCCCACCATATCGCTGGATGAAGAGAGGCAAGCGCTGTCTTATGGGCGGGCGGCTGCACCAGTTCCCACAGGCCAACGCCTTCAATAATGACTCCATAAATGAGCAATTGCAGCCCAATAAGGAGCCAAATCGAGTTTGCGTGCTTGGTCATGATTCACCCTTTGCTTACCAGAAGTATAAATTCAACGCAATAAACACCACCGAAATAACCGCCGCCCAAAATATGGGCCGATGAACAAGTGGGTATTCCCCTTCGGGCGGAATATCTGTGCAGCCCATCACCAGCCCGGCAAGTTCTTCCTTCGGCTTAGGCTGGGTCGCAAGGCTTACGACGACAGTCACCAGCACAACAAGAATAAAGCTCCAAAGTGCTCGAAACATATCGGCGGCCATCGGCTGAGCGTGCGGCGAAAGGGCAATATACTTAAGTGCATCCGGCTTTTTAAGCACCCAAAACCACATGCCGATGGATGCAGCAGTGCCTGCCAGCAACCCCCAGAATCCACCATGCCTGGTGGTGCGCTTCCAGAGCATGCCTAAGATTACCGTGCCAAACAGGGGCGCAATAAAGAAGCTAAACAGCGCCTGCACATAGTCCATAATGCTGTTTGATTTCATGACAAGGTAAGCCGTTGCCACGCTCACTAAAATTCCGATGGCCGAGCTCCAGCGGCCCATAGCCAACAGGTGTTGGTCAGACGCCTTCGGGTTCATCATCGGCTTGTAAATATCGTGCGTCCAAACGGTGGCAAACGCGGTAACATTGCCTGCCATCCCCGACATAAATCCCGCGATCAGCGCCGTAATGCCCAAGCCCAAGAGGCCCGGTCCGCAGTATTTGGCGAGCATGATCGGCAGTACATCATTGTAACTGTATAACGTATGGCCGTGTTTGGCCGCTGCGTCAACAATTGGCTGCGGGAAAAGCTGCGTTTTAAGCAATCCCAAACCAAGCAGGCCGGGAAGAATGACAATAATTGGCACAAACATTTTGAATGCTGCGCCGATAATGGGGGCCATCTTGGCCGAACGCAGATCTTTAGCAGACATGACGCGCTGAACCACCAAAAAGTCGGTGGTCCAGTAACCCGTCGAAATGACTGCGCCCAGACCAAACACAATGCCAATCCAGTTAATTCCCATTGGGTTAGCACTGAAATGCCCCAAGGTGCTCCACGCGTGCGTATAAGTGGATGGATGCGATGTTCCAAAAATAGCGGAATTTTTAAGTAGAACGCCTGGGTGTTCGATGCCCGCAGCCTTAAGGTTGGCCGTAACTACGGCAGGATTTCCAATGCCGAAGTGGGTGAGATTTTTGGCAATATCGCGCTTGAGACCTGACCATCCGCCGGCCTGAATCATGCCCAAAATAGGGATGAGCAAAGCTCCAAGCCAAATAAGCACAAACTGAAGCACCTCATTAAAAATTGCGGATAGCAAGCCTGCCAATACCACGTATACGCCCATCGCGATAGACGAGACCCAGATGCTGAACTGAAGCGGCCAGCCCAACACAACCTGCATCACCGCCGCCATGGCAAAAATATTTACGCCGCTCATTAAAATAGTCATCAAGGCAAAGCAAATGGCGGAGAGTCCGCTGGCACCCGGACCATAGCGTAACCGTAAATAGCCCGGCACAGAGTGCGTTTTTGATGCATAATAAAATGGCATCATCACCAATCCCAACAGCAGCATTGCTGGGATGGCGCCGATCCAGTACCAGTGCACGGCCAGAATACCGTATTGATAGGCTGCCCCGGCCCAGCCGAGCAGTTCCAATGCGCCAAGGTTGGCAGAAAGGAACGCCAAGCCCGCAATCCAAGCGGTCATCTCCCGTCCGGCCATAAAAAAGTCGTCGCCGGTTTTCGTGTACTTTTTAAGGTACACACCAATGCCGATTACAAAAAGAAAGTAGATGGCGATAACCACAAAGTCCACCGGCGAGGCAGAGACCAGTGGCTTAGCCGCAGGCGCCGCGGCCAGCAGGAAAGGCAATGTCCGCATATGACCCTCAAAAAAATGTGCGTCGCAAAATCCATACGGCAACGTTTCGGTTGTTCGCTCCCAGGTTATGCGAACAACACGCAAGCGCGACCGCCAACCGTTTTAGAAATCATGCCGAGCCACAGTTCGCCTAAATTTGTTCCGCCGCGCCACGCCGTCAGCATGCCTAAAATCGGCTGGATTGTATAAGCCCGTCATTGACTTGGCAATGACATTCGCCGCATTTTTCTGCTGCGTTTATTGCGCAAAACTATACGCCTCGCATCAGCCTGCTGTCGCTAATGAGCACCATGCTCGGCCGATCATGGGCTGCCGCTGGCTCGATGAACTTGTACCGGAGGGGAGTTGCTTCGTAATGATTCAATCAGCCCGATGTAAAGCTACCATTGCGGGTTGGGGCATTGGCTGCAAAGCGGCATAGCGGCAAAACATTTCGCCCTGCTGGAGTTTCGGTATTTTCAGTGCGGGCGCAAAATTCAGGCCCTTCCACGGAGGCCGTGGAAAAATCGTTATTTTCCCTATGATCGCTCCGAGTGCTTGTTATAATTATCCGCAGGGGCGGCTAAAATTCAGGAGTCGCTGTACAATTGCACCGACGTTTGCCGCGTGGACCAATCAAACATCGCTTGAAGTGCCCGCAATCCGAAGGTGCCCTGGCCAGCGAATCCGTTAGATTTTGCGAAAATCGCGATGATGGGTCGCAACGGGTGTTCTTTTCGTCAATGGTGAAGAAACCGAAACTCCAGTCGCCCTAAAATTGTCGCCTCGGCTACTTAAGTGTATACTATCAGGCCTTGATTTCCGGGCGTGTGCCTGAGCGGCCAAAAGGGGCGGACTGTAAATCCGCTGGCTTATGCCTACGCAGGTTCGAATCCTGCCGCGCCCAGTTCCCCGTCTTGCGTACTCTCGCAGATACTCACAAACCCCTGCAAAATAAGAGGT
>JBMFVX010000057.1:0-18114 GCA_049965775.1 Phycisphaerae bacterium | reverse complement strand
CGGATTCCTAAAAACGGCGCCATTGTATCCTTAACGCCAAAAGCCCCCTTGTCCAATTCCGACTGAAGCAAGACATTGAAGGCAGCACCATCCTTACCGATTTTGCCGGCCTGTCCGCCGATCTGATTCATCCAAGCGATTACGGCCACGCCCTTATGGGTGCTCATCTGGGAGCTTGCTTAAATCGCATCATTACCAAGGGGGCAAGCACCTAAGCCCACCAAACGCTTTTAAGTTTTTATTAGGAGAACTTTCGTTGACTTTGCAAAATGCCCAAGCCGCTGTGGATCAGCATCAGGCTCTCGGCCTGACTACCCAACGTCGGCCATCGCAGCATACCAAGCATCCCGGAGCCCAATGGTTCAGCAGCGCCGGCCTGGGCCTTTTTATTCATTGGGGCATTGCATCGGTTCATGGCAATATAGATTTATCATGGGCCATGATGGCCAACACACCATACGACGCCGCCGCTGCCGGCCAAAATAAACTAACCCCCGCGGAATATTGGCGGCTCGCCGAGGGCTTCAGGCCCGAACACTACAATCCTGATCAATGGCTCGCCGCCGCCGCCCAAGCCGGCTTTCAGTATGCCGTTCTTACAACCATGCATCACGACGGCTACACCCTGTGGCCGAGCCGTCATAGTGATTTTGGCGTGCAAAGCCATCTGAACTCGCGTGATCTCGTTGGACCTTTTGTTGAGGCCTGCCGCCGCCATGGCCTCAAAGTGGGCCTCTATTATTCGCCGCCCGACTGGTTTTTTGACCGCGACTACATGAGTTTTAATTACCGCAGCAACGATCAGCAGCGATTCCCAGGCCGACCCCACTTCGATCAGCAGCACCAGCCCACCACACTGCGCCCCCAGCCCCCCTCTCACCAAACGGCCCGCCGACACAACTTTCATCAGCGTGTGGAGGAATTGCTTACAAGCTACGGCCGTATAGACCTGCTCTGGTTTGATGGCGGCGACCATGACAACATCATTCGCGATCGCGCCCGCGAGCTTCAGCCGCACATTGTCATCAACAGCCGCAGTTGTGCTGGCGACTACGATTGCACCGAATGCGCACTTCCAAATGAGCGCCCGTCAGGCTGGTTTGAAACCTGCCATTGCTGGCAGCAGTCCTCAATTCCCGCCCAAGGCGGCAGAACCGTAGACGTCTGGGGCTACCTCAAAAGCGAACAATATAAAACAACCGCATGGATGCTCGAAACACTCGCACGGCTGCGATCCTGGGGTGCCAACCTGCTGGTCAACATAGGCCCGCGACCCGATGGGCAACTGCCCGACGTGGTTTTCCAGCGACTGGCGCAGACCGCCGACTGGATGAAACTCAACCACGCATCCATCATTGGCGCAGGGCCGGGGCCTTGGCCGGAAAAATCCAATCAGCCCATAACAATATCCGACGGCGTCTGGTATGTGCATTGCGTTGAACAAGGCTCCATTTACCTTCGGCACAGTGCCAAGCCAAAATCCATAACCTTCTTAGACACTGCTTTGCCGGTCGCCTGGCATTTTGCTGATGGGCAATTGACGATATCCCCCATTGGCAACGAACAGCCGCAAGAAATCGGCCATCGCGTACTGGCCATTCGTTGGCAATGACGCTAAAACCCGCCGCGCCGCTTACTCTCATGGGGCGGTAAAATGCAGGCCCGCGTCGCACCATACAAAGGAAACGTGATGGGCATATACGATTACCTCATCCTTGGCTTCTATTTTATTTTCATCTTCAGCATTGGCCTGGTATTTCGACGTTACAGCCGCGACATAAGCGATTACTTCAGGGGCGGCGGCACCATGCTCTGGTGGATGAGTGGGGCTTCTGCGCTGCTGGGTGCGCTTAGCGTTTGGAGTTTTACCGGAGCTGCTGGCGAAATCTATGATGCCGGTACGCTGATTCTGCTGGTGTATTGGTCGAGTGTTGTTGTCGGCGTGTTTATTTGGCTGGTAACCTGCTACCGCTTCCGCCGGATGCGCGTTATTACCCCCGTACACGCCATTCAACGCCGCTACGGCCCAACCACCGAACAACTTTACCTTTGGGTTCAGCTCCCGCTTGGCTTATTTATGGGAGGACTGGGCCTCAACACGCTGGCGGTTTTCATTTCGTCCGCTTTTCATACAAATTTTTTGGCAACCATGGTTGTTGTTGGCGTGATTGTCATGTTAGTTTCGGCCGCCGGCGGCGCGTGGTCGGTCGTGGCCGGCGATTTTGTACAGATGCTCATCATGTTTTCTGTGGTGCTGGTGGCCGCATTTTTAGCGCTACGGCAGTCCGCCATTGGCGGCCTCACCGGTTTACTTCACAAACTACCCGCAGACAAACTCAACTGGACTCTGCTTGAACGCCCCGGTGTGCTCATTTTTTGGGGTGTAGCACTGACGCTGCAAACCTTCATGACATACAACGACTTGTCGCAAGGCGCGGCGAAGTTTATGACCGTTAAAAATGAAGCCCACGCCCGCAAAGCCGCTCTGCTGCTTCTGGTGGTCTATATTGTCCTGCCGCTGATACTCATGATTCCTCCACTTGCGGCTATTATTCTCTTTCCGCATTTGAAAACGCAGTTCCCCAACCTTACGCATCCGCATGAAGGAGCTTATGTCGCAGTGTGCATGAAGGTAATGCCGCAAGGCATGTTGGGCCTACTGGTAAGCGCCATGTTTGCCACCGCCATGGCCAATATGGATACCGGCCTCAACCGCAATGCCGGCAACTTTGTGCAGAACTTCTATCAACAATTTCTGCGGCCCAAAGCCACACAAACCGAACTACTCGCCGCCAGCCGAATCACCACGCTCATACTCGGCATGCTCATCATTGGCATAGGTCTTTTAATCGCAAAGTTTCGCACCATGAATCTGTTTAACTTTGTCATTATCGCTTTTGCCCTGGTAGGCCCGCCCATTACCGTCCCCATGGTGCTGGGGCTTTTTATCCGGCGAACGCCCTCCTGGGCCGGCTGGAGCACCATTATCGTAGGCTTTTTCATCAGCGCCCTCATGTACTGGGGCTTTAATCCAGATTGGATTAAGGGTCTGCTCGGGGTGCATCATGCCTATAACGAACAGGAACGTGATAATGTTGTTTTTGCAGCACAGTTTATCGCCGAGGTCGGCGTCGCCAGCCTCTGGTATTGGTTTACCATGCGCTTTGCCGCCCGCTCATCCCCGGAGTATCAGCGCAGCGCCGACGCATTCTTTGCCGATATGAAACGCCCCATTGACCCAATGGCCGAAGGCCTGGTATACGATGACACTCGCCAATACCGCGTGCTTAGCCGCATGTGTTTGGTCTACGGCGGCGTGGTACTGCTGGGAATGCTGATTCCCAATAATTTAACCGGAAGATTATGCTTTGGATTTATTGGCGGCGTTATCGTAAGCATTGGCATCCTGCTCCTCATAGCCGAGCGCCGCAGTCGTCGCCCCGTACCAGAGAGCCAATCACCCGACCGGTGAAGTTGCCAATTGCCCGACTACGAAACTGCCGGCCAGGATACCGGCTGCGGCCCCATCTGCGGCTCTGCGACAGTCCCGCGCCGCAGCGGTCACCGCCTGGCGGCGACGCCCGTGTAGCCCAGGTCATACAGCAATCCCACGGCTGGCAGCAAAAACCATCCACCGGCAAGCGAGCCATGAGTGCTCCAATTGCGGGCCAGCTCGTAGCCCAAAGTGGTTGCCGGCAGCACAAAAAAGCCCACCAGGGGCCACAACACCGTGTCAAAGGCCTTCTTCGGGTAGTCTGAGAACAGCCACAACATAGCCAGCGTAAATCGCGGCCAAATCGCCCCCGCCAGCAAAATGATGCATCCGGGCATAATCTGATCCCCTTCGCTTAAACGTAAGGTAATCGGTGCTTACGCGACCAACCTAAGCCAACCCCAATTTCAGGCTGGCAGAGGCACACTAGGATTTAATGGAGTGTTATAATGCTTTTCTCATGGATCAAGCAATGGCGAATTGGTTTTATATCCCTCGTGTGCGGCGTTATCGTCGTGGCTGCCTTGTCCCTGCGGCTTATGCTGCATCCACCCGCATTCTTATACGGAGCGGCCGGTATGTTTGACGATCAGGTGCGCGCACCCGACTTCCCGCCGGATTTTAAGTGGCTCAATACGCCTGAACCTCTGAGCTTTAAGCATCAGCTCAAGGGGCAGGTTGTGCTGCTCGATTTTTGGACCTACGGCTGCATCAATTGCATGCACATTATTCCCGATCTTGATTACCTGCAGGACCATTTCAAAGGCCAGCCATTTGTTATTATTGGAGTGCATTCCGCAAAGTTCACCAACGAAAGCACCCTCGCCAATATCCGCCAGGCGGTGCTTCGCTATAAAATCCAGCACCCCATCGTGGTAGATCAAAACATGAAAATCTGGGACAGCTATGGAGTAAACAGTTGGCCCACGCTCGTGCTGGTGGATGCCCGCGGACGCATTGTGGGTGCCGTCTCCGGCGAAGGCAACCGCGACAGTCTCGAAAAAGTCATTGCCAAAACACTGCTGACCGACCGACTGCACGGCTGGCTCGCCAAAGAGCCTTTGGTACTGCCGCATCAAGCCGCCATGCAGTCGGCTTCAGGCTTGTCTTTCCCCGGTAAGGTGCTGGCCGATGCCCAAGGAAAGCGGCTTTTCATCAGCGACAGCGACCATAACCGCATTGTGATCGCTTCCTGGCCCAACGATCACGCCATGGCTACGCTCGAAGCCGTTATCGGCTGCGGTAAAGCCGGCCGCCGCGACGGCCCGGCGGCAACCGCCGAGTTTAACGGCCCGCAAGGTCTCGCTTTGGAAGGACACAATCTCTACGTTGCCGACACACTTAACCACTTGATTCGCAAAGTCAACCTGAAAACCATGCAGGTAACTACCATCCTCGGCACTGGCCGTGAGGTTTATGATGTTACCGGCGGCGGAACAGGCACAGCACAAGGCATTAACTCGCCCTGGGACTTGGCGGTGCGCGCACAGACGCTTTATATTGCGATGGCCGGTGAGCATCAAATTTGGAAGATGAATCTTAAAACGCTCAAGGCCCAGCCGCTGGCTGGCTCAGGCGGCGAGGGCTTGCAGAACGGCTACGGCCCTGATGCCGCGCTCGCTCAACCATCGGGCTTGGCACTCGACGGCAACACGCTTTATTTTGCCGATTCTGAAAACAGCGCCGTCCGCGGTGTAAACCTTACCGACGACAACGTTTTTACCGTGGTAGGCCACGGCTTGTTTGACTTTGGCGACGAAGATGGCAACCGCGACGTGGCCCTTTTGCAGCACGACTTGGGCGTAGCGGTCTTTCACGACAAACTGCTTGTTGCCGATACCTACAATCATAAACTACGACTTATCAATCCCAAGACGGGTAATGTATCCACCTTTGCGGGCACGGGCCAGCCGGGCGTCGGCGCCCCCGGCGGCGCGGTGCAGTTTTATGAACCCGGAGGCCTAAGCGTCAGCGGCAACACCATTTTTGTCGCCGATACCGACAACCAGCGCATCGTCATGATCAATGGCCGCACCAAGGCTTGGCATGAATTGGTTATTGCCGGCCTGCATTCGCCCGTTACAACGCAGCAGCCGGCGGCTGGTGATTCCAAAACACCGGCAACCGCCCTGCTTAAGTTGACCCTCAACGATGGTAAACCAATTATCATCAATGCCGATTTGCACATTCCCACCGATGCGCACCTCACGCCGGGCGTACCCGTCTCGCTGCGAATAACAAACGGCAGTTCGGTAATATTGCAACAAACACTTGAGGCCGGCAAGACGCATCAAGTTACCTTCACACTTAATCCCAAAACTTTGCCAAAGTCGGCCCTGGTAACCGATGCCGTCTGGACGTTCGATATCTACTACAGTTACTGCACCAATGGCCTCGCATCGGTTTGCCGCCCGGCACAAGCCCGCTGGCAGGCGCACGTGGCATTCGCAAGCAGCGGCAGCAACGCCATCAACCTGCCGCAGCAATAACCCATAACTTTGCAAAACATATTTGCAGTTTACAGGCTATACCGGAGATGCAACTGTGAGATTTTTTATCAATACCAAACTCTGGGTTGACGCATGCACACCATGATATGCTTCACCTATTCCGCCGACTAATCATCACTTAATCGCTTAGGACTACGCGACACCAGAGCCACATATTGCCCACCATGCCCAACTGCTGAGCCGATTGCAGTTGGCATTAAGCAGATTCAGCACTATTATTCGTGCGTAAATTATGTTTGAGGTAGTCACATGCAAAAGTTCGGTCTTCTAGCGGGCATCATGGCCATCCTTGCAGGCTGTATTAACTTGGCGCCGCGTGCTATGGCAGCAGCACTGCCGCCAACACTGAAGATTTCGGGGGCATCCGCCCAATTGCAGGTGACTGTTTCCCCCAGCATCGGAAGCTATGGCGTTACCTTTACCCCATTCCATTGGTCGTTTGGCGGCACTGTCGGCAATCCGATAACCCAGGCCATAGTAAAATCGGGTACAGACGCCAACGGTCCTTGGCAGGAGATAGCTTTTACCTGGCCCGGTGCGCAGGCCAATCCGGCATTTATTCGGTGCTATTCAAAAAATCCGATTCTTGAGTTTAACCTTGATATTCATGGGCTGACCCACGCCCCATTTCCCGTTTTTCCGGCGTTTACGACGTTTCCACTGGGTTTATTTCATCTGAGCTTTGGTAATCACGAGTTTTATCCGCATGCCTTCTATTTAACTCGCACTGCTACTCCCTGGATACTATTTAACCATGCCTTTGCGACCGTCGTCATGTCGCCGCTCCACAGTTTTATGACCAACACTATGATCGGCACTGGTCATTCGTTATTGGGCCAAACAGTCGGCTCTCACGTGCGACTGACCGGCGGCACGCTGCCGCTTACAACCATCATGGTCTTTGGCCGCGGCATCGAGCATACATTTAGACAGTGGGGACGCACACTCACAACCGCCTTTCATCGCCCGCGTACCGCAAACGATGCCAACGCCATGCTCAAATATCTTGGCTATTGGACGGACAACGGCGCCGTGTATTACTACCATTTTGTCAGGTCGCTTGGGTATGCGGGTACTTTGCTGGCGGTTAAAAAGCAATTCGCCAGCAAGCACATCCCGCTGGGCTACCTGCAATTAGACAGTTGGTGGTATGAAAAATCCAACACCTTCATCAATGGAAGACACCTTGGTGCCATGAATGGCAAAGTAGCGCAAGGCTCGTGGAATCATTACGGCGGAACCATGCTCTATAAGGCAGCGCCGGAGCTGTTTCCCGATGGTTTGGCGGCCTTTCAGAGCAAGCTTGGGCTGCCGCTGGTAACACACGGCCGATGGATTGATGTAGACAGCCCATACCACAAAAAGTATGTGATATCCGGCGTGGCTGCGATTGATCCACGCTGGTGGAATCATATTGCGAGCTACTTGCATTCGTCGGGCGTTATTTGCTACGAACAGGATTGGATGAATCGAATTTACCGCCATTCGCCGGCCATGGCCACAACGCCGGGCATCGGCCGGGCATTTACCGATGACATGGCCTCCGCATGTCAAAAGTATGGCTTAGCCATGCAATACTGCATGGAAACACCTCGATTCATGCTGCAGGGCGCTCACTATGGCAACCTCACCTCGGTCAGGGTTGCAACCGACCGATTCTGTTACGATCGTTACGACGATGCTCTTTACAACTACGCTTTTGCCCGGGCAATTGGCTCGTGGCCCTGGGTAGACAACTTTCGCAGCACCGAAACCGAAAACCTGATTCTCGCGACGCTTTCCGCCGGTGTAGTGGGCGTAAGCGACGCCATGGGGCAGGAATCTCCCGTCAATATCTTTAAGGCCGTTCGTGCTGATGGCGTGATCGTCAAACCGGATGAGCCTATCGTGCCAACCGACCAAACCATCCTGGCCGATGCCCGGCATCTATCCCACCCTCTCATTGCAGCCACGTTTACCAACCAAAATCCCCGTACAGAGTACGTGTTCATCTGCCGACGGGAGGCCGACCCAACCGATTTTTCCTTCACTCCAGCTTCGCTTGGTCTCACCGGCCAGTACTACATTTATAACCTGAGAACTGATAGCGGCCAGGTACGGGCGGGCACTCGCCCCGTCCGTGGTCAGCTAGAAAAAGCCGGCTGGGCATATTATGAACTCTGCCCCATAACATCAGATATCGCCCTGCTCGGAGATACCGCACAGTTTGTGCCCACCGGGCGCAGCCGCATTCCGCATGCCGCCATCAGCCATGGCACATTGACGATTGCGTTGCGGTTTGCCAAAGGCGAAGCCGCTTTGCCGCTGCAGGTTTATGCCGCCAGCCAACCCAAAGTGACCGCTTCCAGCGGGGCTATTTCCGCAATGCGTTATCAGGATCATGTTGCGTCATTCCAGGTTAAACGCAGCAGCACAAGTTCTGCCGAGACCATTACCATCACCGTTCGCGCCGGAGAATAAGCAGGCTTGGCCAAAGGCCTGTAACCTTGGCAGCGTGCGTCTTACTTTTTACGCAATACACCTGCTTCGGGTGCTTATTTCAGTCCGCAGCGCGCCAATCTGCAAACGCAGCGATTTGCAGATCGTGCGTCCGCCCTCCGAGCGTATATCCAAGACTATTTCGCCCTCACAGGCAAAGCCGTCTCGCCCAGCGTTTCACTCTTGCCACCCATGACGCTAGAATAGCCTCTGCTGCCCAGCAGGCGTAAAGGGTTTGTGCGCCACCCGGTTATGAGTCGCGCTAGTAGTCGGAAAGGTATAAGATGTCGGCTATTGAAAAAGACAACTCACCAACCGAGCCTGGATGGAGCCTGCTCGATCCAATAACCACTCTGGGCAGCAGCATATATAACGCCATCCAGGGCCTCGGCGATTTTGGCCGTTTTTTAGGGTCCATTCTGCACTGGTGTTTTCGCGGGCCTACACGCATGGGTTGGCGCGACATGATGACGCAGATGTATGAAATGGGCACCCGCTCTATTCCGGTTGTTATGCTTACCGGAGCATTCATTGGCGCCGTACTCGCCATTGAGGCGTATCCCCAATTCCAGGCTCTTGGCTTTGCCAGTCGGCTTGGCTCCGTGGTGGTGGTCAGCGTTGTCAAACAGATCGGCCCTGTACTCACCGCCGTCATGCTCGCCGGCCGCGTCGGGGGAGCCATGACCGCCGAACTCGGCACGATGAAGGTCACGGAACAGGTAGACGCCCTGCGAGCCATGGCCGCCGATCCCATACGCACGCTCGCCGTGCCGCGCTTTTTGGCTTGCGTTTTGATGACCCCTGTACTTACTGTTTTCAGCGACATCATCGGTGCTATCGGCGGTTGGCTTATCGCGGTTAAGGTCGAGGGCGTCAACAACTATCACTTCTGGCACTACGCATCACAAGCTACCGATCTTTTCACCATCAACACCGGCCTTATTAAGAGCTTTTTCTTTGGTGTAGCCATCGCCAGTATCGCCTGCTATAAGGGCTTTCGCAGCGGTTCGGGCGCACAAGGCGTAGGTCGCGCCTGCACCGAAAGCTTTGTAGCCAGCTTCGTCGTCATTCTCGTTATGAACTTTTTTCTGGCGACCATGCTCAATAATATTTACAACATTTACTGGCCCAGCCAGGCCCCGCTATTTTAACCCAAGGAACGTCATTCATGCTCGATCCGGTATGCAAGGCCGCCGACGAACGAATGCCCGAAGGGGCTGCAATCATCCGTTTTGAAAATGTTTCCAAGCGATTTGGATCGCTTGTGGTGTTCAACAATTTATCGCTCGATATTCCAGCCGACGAAACGCTTGTGGTCATGGGGCCGTCAGGCGTCGGCAAGTCGGTGCTGCTGAAGCTGATCGTCGGCCTTTTGCGGCCCGATGCCGGCGAAATTTATTTTCACGGCCGCCGCATTGACACACTCTCCGAGGGTGAGCTGGAACCCATTCGCAAACGATTTGGGTTTCTTTTTCAAATGGGCGCTCTCTTCGATTCCATGACCGTCGGAGAAAATGTGTCTTTTCCGCTGCGCCAGCAGGGCATTCGCTCTGACGCTCACATTCGAGATGTTGTCCATGAAAAACTTAGCGTCGTCGGCCTGGAAGGTATTGAGCAAAAGATGCCCGGCGACCTTTCCGGCGGCCAACGCAAACGCGTTGCACTGGCAAGGGCTATCGCTATGAACCCCGAGGTTGTGCTATACGATGAGCCCACCACCGGGCTTGACCCCATTCGTTCGGACGTTATTAACGAACTTATTCTCAAACTTAAAGAGGAACTCAAGGTTACCGGTATCGTCGTAACTCACGACATGACCAGCGCATTTAAGGTTGCGGACCATATCGTTATGCTCCTTGATGGTAAAATTATCGCCCGTGGCACCAGCGATGAAATTCGCACCTGTAAGGATGAGCGCGTCTGCCGCTTTATTCATGGTCGCGCCAGCGAAGAGGACCTCAAGGCTTTGCACCGCATGTAAAGCATAAACGCCTGCCCGGCTCAACGGCCCCCTTTATTCCAGAGGCAACTCCGCATGCTCATGGCTTTTGTTCTACTGTTGATACTGATAAACCTTTTCTGGCTGCTGGTGCTTTGCATGGGTTGGGCCGGGCGGCAATTTAAGCTCACCTACAACGCGGCCGACCCTGCTGAAAAGCTCGATTCGCAATTTCCACCAATGAACAGCAAACCAGACGCCCAAGCAGATTTTTCGACTGATGCACCCAGCATCACCATGATTGTCCCCGGTCGTAACGAAGGCCATGTGTTGTTTTCGACGCTTGGGTCAATGTGTCGTCAGGACTATCCCAATCTGAATATCATTTTTGTGGACGATCAATCTACCGACAACACGCCGGAGGTTTGCCGATCACTTACCGCACAATACCCTCACTTGACGGTGCTTGTTAATAAACAATCGCCGCCGCCGGGCTGGGTTGGCAAAAATTGGGCGATTGCCCAGGCTTTGCCAAAGGCAACCGGAGATTATCTTTTATTTGCCGATTCTGACATACAGTTCCATCCCGCAGCTCTTCGCCAGGCCATGCGGCTCGCACAGCGCCGTCAGACCGATTTACTGAGCCTGCTGCCCCGGCCCGACGGCGGTACCCGCATGGAGCAGGCCTTTATGCTGGTCGCATTTATGCTGGTCTTTGCCATCGCTCCGCCAGCCCATAGCAACGATCCACGTCGCCGACACGTGATGACCGCCGGTGCTTTCATGCTTTTTCGCCGCAGCGTTTATGAAGCCATCGGCCGCCACGAGGCCATTAAAGGCCAAATCATCGAAGACCTGGCACTCGGCCGCCGAACCAAAACCGCGGGGTATCGCGTCTTTTCAACCTTTACCCAGGACCTTGCTTTTGGCCGCATGTATGAGGGCCTTGCCGACTGTTTTCGCGGGGCTAAAAAAAATGCCTACGCGGGCGTGCGCTATAATCCTTTGCTCCTTTTGGCTATGGAGCTTTTTCTGCTGCTGGTCGGCGGACTCCTGCCGCTTTATCCCCTTGGCGCAGCGCTGGCATGTTGGCTCCGGCCCGGTGTCGGCGCCTCGGTCTCGCTGGTGATGGCTCTGGCTGCCAACATCCTGGCCATTACTCATGTGCGGCGATTTCGCCAATGGATGCGCGGAACACCCGGAGCCGAATGGCTCTTTACCCCGGCGATTTTTTTTGCAATCGCAGTTCTTGCCGCCAGTGCCTGGGACTACTACCGCGGCGGCAATTCATGGGCGGGCCGCACCTACGAGCGCCAACATGTGGAACACCCCGACGATGCTCTCGCCCACCTTATTCCCAAAACTGCAGCACCCACGTCATCCGGCGCAAATCGTCAGTAATACCTTGCCCATAGGACCGCGAGCTAAATACTCAAACGCCTGCGGCAACTCATCAAAATCAAAGCCTCGGTCAATAACAGGAGCCGCTTTGGCTTGCCGAAGAGTTTTCAGAATGTCTTGCCAGGCTGCCTGCGCCTCGGCTGCACTGTACGTACCTGCCGCTACGCCGCCCACACGCAGCCGCCGGAAAAACAGGCTCGCGGTATTGAACTGCGGCACGGGCCCTGCCAACCGCCCCACAACACTTATGCGGCCATTGGGGCCAAGCACATCCACAATATCGCTGAAGCCCGCGCCGCCGATATTGTCTATCACCAGATTAACTTTGCGGCCACCCAAATATTCCACGAGACTCTTGCGCCACTGGCTATCATCCGGAGACGCGGCCCAGACCGCTCCTAATTGCCGCAGCTTTTCTTGCTTCGCCGGGCTACGGGAAAGCGCCATCGCCCGATGGCCCATCCCCTTCGCGAGTTGCACGCTCGCAATACCCACGCCGCCGGAGGCCCCGGTTATAAGAATGTTGCTCGCCGGGGGTAAATCCCACTGTGTTATCGCCTGCCACGCCGTGAGATAGGTCAGGCTGCCGCCGCCAGCTTGCTGTAGTGTCCAACCCTCTGGTACCGCAACCAGGTTGTCAGCCGGCACACATACAAATTCGGCAAATGTCCCTGCCCGTTCCACACCGACGGGACCCCGAAGTAACATCGCCCGTTGGCCCGGCCGCCAACCCGTAACGCCTGCCCCCACCGTAGCAATTTCCCCAACACCGTCACGGCCCAATATGTGCGGCAAAGCCGGCCGAGCCGGATATGCTCCCTCGGCAAGGTAGCGATCGGCCGGATTCAGCGCAGCAAAGTGAACCCGCAGCAACACCTCACCTGATGCAGGATCGGGGGAAGCCACCTCGCCAATATGCAGATTCTCCAACCCGCCGAGTTTATCAAGTAGCCATGCTTTCATTTGTCGTTTCCCCATGCAGGCGTTTCAACTGTTCACCATCGTCGGCCAGCCTGTGGAGGCTTTAACCGCACACACTGCTTTATTCTACGATGTTGACCTGCAAAATAAATATTCGTTGAAACTTTACCCGCCGCAATCACCATCTCCCCCGCCTGACAATGTGTGCCCGGCCCAGTAAACTCATAGCCATGAAAAAGCTGCTGCCTGGAAAAGTTTTATTGCCTCGTGCAGCCATTGCCCGCAGGGTGGCCGGCCTGGGCCGGCAAATAGCCGATGCCTATGCAGGCCATGAACTGGTTATTGTACCGCTGCTGACCGGCGGTTTGATATTCACGGCCGATCTGATCCGCCGGCTTCCCATCAAAATGCGGTTGGATGTTGCCGCTGTTTCCAGCTATCCGGGCAAAGCCACCAGGAGCCGCGGAGCAACGATTGTGTTGCCGCCGCAACTGAACATTCGCCGACGCCATGTACTTATTGTGGACGACATTTTAGACAGTGGACGCACGTTAACAGCCATGCAGAACATGCTCCGCCGCCGTCAGGCCGCCTCGGTCAAAACCTGCGTGCTGCTGCGCAAAGAACAGGCTCGCAGGGCGGGGCTTTCAGCGGACTTTATTGGCTTTGATATTCCAGATGCCTTTGTTGTAGGCTACGGCATGGACTTTAACCACCTGTATCGTAATCTACCCGATGTCGTACAACTCAAGACATCACTGTAGCCATACAGCTGCCTCGACTGTTGCTTCATAAAATTGCCATGAGACTTTCGGCAACTTGGTGCGGCTTGAACATCATGCACCAATTCTTCAACACGGCGCCAGGCAACTCTCGTTTGGTGCTATCGCATCGTTACGATCCACCGGCCGCAGGTGGCGGATTAATCAGTCCGGCCTGCCGGCGGCGAGCTTCAACCTGTTTGCGAAGATACGCGCGAAACGTAGGCAACCCTGCGGCCATCCATTCGCGCTCGATCTGCTCAATAATTTGTGCGTTAACGCGACGAACCTGCTCCAGACCCCCTGCGTCGGGCGAACCGGGAGGGGCAAATAAGTGTCGGTCGTGGGCATCAGCCCTGAATAAATAGCCGGATACATCCGGCGATTCTTCCAACACAAGTTTCATGTGCGGATAACCGGGGTGCCCCAATCGCAAAGCCAACTGCTGCCGGCCTTCCTGCACGCATGCCTCAAACCATGCCGGTTCAACCAACGCGTCATCCGGCAAACCCGCCCATGGCAAAAGACGCAGCTTAACAACCTCAGGCAGCTGGCCCGTTGTGTAAGCCACACGCAGGTAAATATCAACAGCCCGCCGCAATTGTCCAACGCTCGTCAAAGGAGCCGCCATCATCAGGCCTCCATCACCCAAACAACGCTTCGAGTATGCCCGCCCGCACAATTCACCCGAACGCGAAAAACAAGATTATTATAACATTAAACGTGATTATCGCATGGATAGGCGGCCCTAAGCCCTATAATATTTCAAGAAATGCACTTGTCGCGTTGCCCCGCGAGGAGGGCGCGTCATAAAAGCTAAATTTTTTATGAGGCAACATTGCCTCGATGTGGGTATAATACTGACATGCGTTGTCGGCATTTGTGCAGCTTGAACGCAACGGTGCCGGGCTGGGCCGAGAACACGATGGCGACGGCGGGTGGATGGTTCATATGTTCACCCGCTATTGTCAACACTGCCGTCTCTCGCCGATAACTAAAATAGGCGAGAGCTAAGGCAATATGGCGAGGCGGTAAGCCATGGCAACCAATGTGCTTGTCATCGAAGATGATCAGGAAATTAATGCTCTGATCGGCGAATATCTTGGGCTGGAGAATATCGGCTACCATCGCGCCACAAGCGGCCAAGAGGGCATCTCTCTGGCGCGAGCCGTGCAACCAGATGTGATAATCCTCGACCTCATGCTGCCCGACCTTGATGGGTACGAGGTGTGCCGTCGGCTCAAGAGCGCCAGAGGAACAGTCAATGTTCCGGTTATTCTGCTCACCTGTTTATGTCAGGATGGCGATCGTATTCGAGGTTTTGAAAGCGGCGCCTTTGGCCATATGGCCAAGCCGTTTCAGCCCGATATGCTCCTGCAGAAGGTCGTGGCGGCTGTTGAGGCCAAACGCATGCTCGATAGCCGCGCCATGTTTGGACGCATCCAACTTACCGGCCGAAACGCCGAAGCTGATTACTCCGCCATTAACTCGCTGCTCGCCGATTTAAGCTACCGCTGCCCGTTTGACGATCTCGCCACCGCACAATTGCGGCAGGCCTTCGTGCTGCTTGAGCAGAGCATCCTTCAACATGCCGGTACCAGCCAATCACTATTTGCAGGAATAACTTTGGACTACGCCATTCGTCTTTCGCCTACCGGCCGCACCGACGACGGTCAATTGAGCGGCATCTACTTTACCTTTGCGCCTGGTGCCGCTGCTTCTACCGCATCCCAATCTAAAACAAGCGTCGGCAAGCCGGGCGCGGCGAAATCCCCCGGTGTTCTCTTGGGATTGGACCAGGCCACATGGGACAAATTCATGGCTCTTGCCGGCCTGCAACCAACCGCTGACGCCGATGCGACAACTTCGGTGCGGGTCTTTCGCCCCGTACCCGCATCCAGCCTCATCCCCGCAATGGATGGCAACGTCATAACGGTCGTCGCCAGCAACCCTGCCGTTACCCGTGCGACATCACCCGCGTGTTCAGAACAAGATAAAAAGCCCGGCGAATGTCGCTGTGGTAAAAGCTAAAACTATATTGTGCCCTTTATATCTCAGCCTTTGAAGCAATGCCCCTAATCCCCGGCCAACTCAGCACCAGCCAATGACCTTCAACACCGCAAGCCTTTCACACGCACGGTGCCGCTGCGCACCGTGTTACGACACCATAACATGCAGACTTGGCGACCCTGCAGCCATGTGGTGCCCGCCGGCAGGCACCTTTTACACTGCGCCGGATGTAATGCTATGCATTTGAACAATCCATTCCGGCGTTTCGCGAAGGTAGGCTTCCAGTTGCCGCCGGCGGTAGAAGTAATAAAGAGCCATCGGCGCGTCAACCAACAGGCCAAACACCACCAACGAGCCATAGGCCCAGTACACCGCCGTATACGCAATGGAGTTTATCTGCCCGGTGCTTGCGCCCGCATCGCCAACCGTCACCAGCGAGTTGCTGAGACTCCCCATGAACTGCTGGGCGCTTTTAACATCTGCGGTGTTCCAACCCATTTTTAGAGCCAGCATCCACCACGCCCCAAAACCGGCAAACATCAAGCCCAGCAGCAACTGGTTGACCGCCAGCATGGTCAAAGCCTTGGGCTTAAGCTTCGCCGTGCCTTGCGCCCCAATAAACTCCACAATACCGGCGGCGGTCATCCACACACCCATCACCAGGCCCGACCATGAGGGCCCCTGCCCTCCCTCCACCGCAAACATGCCAGTCAATACCCCCATGAATACCAGGCTGATGCACGCCCGCTGCGCCACCTTGCGAGCCTTAAGCACCGTGGATAAACGTCTCTGCGCATCGGCGACCAGGCGCATGGCCTCCGGCGGCAGTTTGCCATCGGGCTTGTTTACAACTGTACTTGGATCAAACGCCGTCATCGCTCATAATTTAGCCGAGGTCGTCGCTTTATGCGATACCCGGACACCACCGTAGGTGGCCGCACTTACTTACGATGCCGCTGGAGGGCCTGCCATTTCACGTTTCTTTTGGTTAAGTCTGTTGGCACTATCTTTATTTGTGTTGCCCGCCCAAGCCGTGCACGTTTCGGCCGGCCCCATGGTTGGCAGCATAACCGCGCATTCAGCCCGTATATGGATGGAACTTAACACCAGTGCCGATGTAGTTGTAAGATGCTACGACGTAAACAGCACCCGCGAATTGGAAGCTGTGCGTGTACCCGCCTATGGGCCGCCCCCATTTGTGCTTAATGTTCCGCTTAGCGGTCTGCAGCCAGACCACGATTATCGCATCCGCTGCTTCAGCGAGGGAACCCGCCTGCCGCTGCCCCGCCCGCGGCTTATTATTCATACCGCGCCGCTGGCCGGTGCGGGTGCTGACATCAAAATCGCCTTTGGGTCCTGCTGCAACACCAGCACGCATCCCCAGGGCCGCATCTGGCGGGCCATTGCCGCGCAGCAGCCGCAGGCCTTTATTTTCGACGGAAACAGCTTCTACTATCCAAAACTGCTCAAAGAGTTCCCCTACACCCATCGCCATGCCAGACGCTTCATGCTGCAGCAGTACGACCAGGCACGGCGCTTTAATGGTTTTAAGGCGTTGCTGCGCAGCGCGGCCATTTACGCCACCTGGGACAACCGCGATTATGGTCCCCTGCATGCCGGAAAAAGCTTCGTCTTCGCCGGTGAATCGCTCGTCGCCTTCCAACGCTATTGGCTTAGCCCCCAGTTCGGCACGCCACGCGCCCCCGGCGTTTACTGCCACTTTAACATCGGCGATGTCGAAATATTTCTACTCGACGATTACTCCTATCGCGACCCGGCGACGGCAGGCAAAAAACGCGCCATGCTCGGATTGCAACAGCTTGCGTGGCTTAAGAGCCATCTCATGCACAGTACCGCCACATTTAAGTTGATTGTCGGCCCGCAACAAATGATTCCACGCTATGCGAATGACCCTGGTTGGTCGGCATTTCCGTATGAGCGGGCCAGGTTTATTCGTTGGCTGTTTATGCATAACGTCGGCGGAGTCGTCTTCTTGAGCGGTCACCGGCGTTTCGGCGAACTAAGTGTTCGACCACCCAACCCCAAGAATCCCAATGAGTACCCATTGTACGAACTTACCAGTTCACCTCTCGCGCGGGCTCCGCTGCCGGCAGCAACGATATCCGCAGCCGTAAATCCGCTGCGCGTCGGTCAACCGATCGGCGCAGCCAACTTTGGAATGGTGCGCGTCGGCGGCCCGATCGGCAGCCGCCATTTAATACTCCAACTGCTCGATGCGCGAGGCAATGTGCTGCTGTCGCAAACCATTCTTCAAAGCCAGGTTATGGCCAATTAATGATGCGATCGCTGCGACTAACAAGGCGTTTCTCCGGGCCTGAGTGGCTCTTTGCTGATTTCTACTGTTTTAAATTCGGTTGCTATATAATATAAGCTGTGAAGGCGGGCTGCCGAAAGCCTCTCTGTCGGCTGGAGAATATTATGCAGAAGATGATCCGACATATCGTGGGGCCTTGCGCCATGGCAATGGCCTGCGCGGGCCTGCTGACGGGCTGCGGAGCCTATTACTATACCTCCCACGGCCAAAATTTGAAGGCTTTATTGCAGTGTGATGGTGAGATACTCCGATGATAGGTAATACCG
>JBMFVX010000056.1:0-18145 GCA_049965775.1 Phycisphaerae bacterium | reverse complement strand
GGTGTAGACTGATGCCTGTGAGCTTGGCCTATGCCAAACGCAGAGCGGCCGGCGCGGCGAAATGTTGTTGAAAGGATACATTATGCACGAGACATCAACTCTTCATGCCTGCTGTAATCATACCGGCCAATCCACGCGTGCCGACTTGTTTATTGTCGGCGGTGGATCAGCGGCCTTCGCCGCCGCCACCCGCGCAGTGGAACTTGGTGCAAAGCGGGTTGTTATAGCCAACGACCGATTGCCCATAGGAGGCACTTGTGTCAACGTGGGTTGCGTGCCATCAAAAACCCTTATTCGCGCCGCCGAAAGTGTGCACCGCAGCCAGCACCCCGCATTTGCGGGAATAGAGACCACGGGACGTGTGGCTGATTTTGCCTCCATTATGGCGGAGAAAGACCGATTGGTGACCGGGCTGCGCCAGGCCAAGTATGGGGATGTTATCAGCAGGTTGCCGGAAGTAGAGTTTTTGACTGGCCAAGCAAAGCTTTTGGATCGTCATACCGTGTTGATAGGGGGCAACCGCATAAGCGCAGGTTCTATTATCATCGCTTCCGGAGCCGCGCCCGCCATACCGCCTATACCGGGCCTTAGGGAGGCGGACTGCCTTACCAATGAAAGCGCCTTCGAGCTGACCTCGCTGCCGGAATCACTTATTGTGCTGGGCGGGCGATACATTGCACTCGAATGTGCTCAAATGTTCGCCCGGCTCGGCAGTCGCGTAACGGTGCTGCAGCGTTCTGAGCACATCTTGCCGACCGAGTCCGTGCATATTTCCGGAGCGCTGGCCCAATGCCTTGCGGCCGAGGGCCTTGAGGTGCATACCGGCATTGCAATAGACAGCGTTTTTCATCGTCAAAATACGGTTCATTTAGCGGCTAGCAGTCGCGGCCAGAGCCGGGAGTTCGTCGCCAGTAAACTGCTTGTAGCAACCGGCCGAAGGCCCAATACCGCAAACATGGGGCTGGAGGCGTTGGGCGTGCGCCTCGATAGCCGCGGCTTTGTTCAAACGGACGACACCCTGCAAACCGCCGTGCCGGGGGTATGGGCTGCCGGTGACGTGCTGGGTCGAAACATGTTCGTATACGCCGCAGCGTATGAGGGCGCTATTGCCGCTGAAAACGCGCTTACCGGCAACAACCGGCGAGCCGATTACACGGCCTTGCCTTGGGTCATATTTACTGATCCACAAGTTGCCGGCGTAGGTATGGACGAGCCGCAGGCTCTTGCCGCAGGGTACCAAGCCCAGGCCGTTACGCTGCCGCTTAGCGCCGTTCCGCGGGCCATCGCCGCACACGATACCCGCGGGCTGATCACACTGATTCGTGATAAAAATACCGATCTATTATTGGGGGCGCGAATTGTAGCGGCCGAAGGTTCCGAACTGTTAATGGAGGCGGCCTTAGCCATTAAGTTCGGTATAACGGTGCGCCAAATTCGTGAATGCTTTCATCCTTATCTTACGTTGGGCGAGGGCATCAAACTTGCAGCTATCGCCTTTGATAAAAGCATCTCGCAGCTAAGCTGCTGCGCCACGTGATCGCAGGTTTTTTTCAAGGAGATTTCTGTTATGAATACCCATGAATCCCCACTGGTGCCGGCAAACTGCTGTAATTCAAACCCTACTGATAACCGGCCCAACAGCCACGCAGAGAAAACACGATGGGCTGCCGCGGTTGCGGTGGCGGCAGCCATACTGTCGTCTGCCTGTTGCTGGTTGCCGCTGGTGCTTTTGGCCCTCGGGGCGTCGGCTGCAGGGTTGTCGCAGTTTATCATCAGCGCCCGTTGGGCCTTTATTGCATTTGCACTGGTGTCGTTGGGCGTTGGCTTTTATTTGAGTTACCGCCGCAACCATAGCTGCGCGCCGGGGGCCGCTTGCGCGCCGTCGGGTGTGGCACGCTTCAATCGCGTAATGCTTTGGATATCAACGCTTCTCGTGCTGGCTATGATTGCATACCCATACTATGGTGGATCGCTGCTGCAGGCACTGCATCGCGGCGGCCCGCAACACTTCGGCCACGCAGCGCTGGCCCCCGATGTGAAGGGTTCTGATCGCCCTTCCGCTACTGGGGGTGCTGCGGGTACGACAACGGCCCATACCGGCCAGATGATAGCGCCGTTGATGGTGTATATGTATCGTATACAGGGCATGGATTGCAGTGCCTGTGCTGCCGGCTTGCAGGCCACTATTGCTCGAATGCCAGGCGTTGACGTTGCATCTGTTTCCTATCAGCGTGGCACGGCAAAGGTGCAAGCCCAAAGCACTTTCGACCCGCAGAAAGTAGTGAAATTGCTCGATTCCGTCGGCTACAAAACAGTGTTGGTTAAACAAGGTGCCGCAGCCCCGCCGCAGTCGGCTCCGGCTCCATAGCGACCCAGGCCGGTACGAATAACCAGCAGTTGACGAGTCTACTTTATGCCCGTCAGACGTTGCCTCCATCACAAATGCCAGAACTTCAAAGTGTGAGTCGAAGCAAATGGGTTGAGGCTTCTGTACCTGCAGCGCGGTTTTTGCGTTTAAGCTCCCGCTTTTTGCAGCACCTTGCGAACATATTCCGCTCGCACGCCGCGGCGCGTTTCGTTGTCGAGCTCTTTGCCCAGAAGCTTCTGCAGATGGGCCGGCTGCGTCTGCAAAAAAAGTGCGTTGATGGTGGCCATGCTTACCCCGGCCACACGCTTCATGGCTACGCCCAGTCGCAGATGTGAGAGATAATACAGTGTTTCTTCAGTGGTAAGCAGGCGGGCGTTTTTTAATACGCCGATGGCCCGGCCGATTTTATCGTCCAGCAGCAGAGGTCGCTCATTTTCCAGTATTTGCCGATTGAGTTTTTCCATCTGTATGATTTTTGGGATGATCGAATCGGTAAACTCCGAGAGTATCTCCGCCTCGCTGCGGCCCAGCGTCGTTTGATTGCTGATTTGATAAAAGTCGCCGATGGCCTCCGTCCCTTCACCAAAAAGCCCCCGAATGGCCAGATGCATTTCTTTGGCCGCTTCAAAAACGCGTTCAATGTCGCTCGTAAGCTTAAGCGCCGGCAAATGTACCATCACCGATACGCGCAAACCCGTGCCGACGTTGGTGGGGCATGCCGTCAGATAGCCCAGTTTCGGGCTGAACGCATACGGTAAAAGCTCCTGTAAACGCGAGTCAATTCCGTCGGCCTGACGCCAGCAGGCGGCAAGTTGTTCGCCGGCGCGCAGCACCTGCAATCGCAGATGATCCTCCTCATTAACCATAATGCTGCAGGTTTCGTCATCGCTGATGGCCACTCCCCGGCTGCCCTCGCCCGACGCAAGTTGCTTGCTTATAAGATGCCGCTCCACCAGCAACTGCCGCTCGATGCTGCCGGTGTTTTCCATGTCAACATAAAACACCGGGTGATCGGCAATGGCTTCGAGCAGCCGCTGCTTGCACGTTGCGTGCAGCTCGGCCCGCTGGGTGCGGTTGGCCTTGGTCATAAACGGAAATGCCGCCAGATTGCGGGCCAGTCGCACGCGCGAACTAATCACAATCTGATCGCCGGTGCTGGTTTCCAGCCATGCGCCTGTGCGCTTTAATAGATCATCCATGCTCATGGCAAGTCCTCGCATCAGTTAAGGCGATCAGGTCGGCGGATGGTGGCTCGGTCAGGCCTGGCCGCCGGCGGCTTCGAGGCCCTTAATTTGATCGCGCAGGCGGGCGGCGTCTTCGTACGACTCATGGGCCACAGCTTTCGCCAGTTCCCTGCGAAGCCGCTTAATTTCCGCTTGCCGCAATTTTATCGCCGATGCCGCATCGTCCGATGTTTCAGGCGTCAATGTCGGCGCTTTGCCGGTATGGTGCGTTGCGCCGCGCTGGGCGTTTTCAATGACGCCGGAGAGATGCTTGGCAAAAATCTCATAATCTTTGGCGCAGCCCAGCAGGCCGGTATCCTTAAACTCCTGCCAGGTCATGCCGCAGTCGGGGCAACGCAGCGTTGTTTTGTCGCTTACCAGCGCTGCCGACTGCAAAAACTCATTTAACATTTCGCCCAGCGGCAGGTGCGCCTGCTGAATGTAGCCGCTTTCAGCAGCACATTGGTCGCACAGGTGTACCTCAATGCGCGTACCTTGAGTAATTTCGGTAAGGTGTACCGTGGCGGGCTTGTTGCAACGTTGACACCGTGTTTGGCTCATAATGCAAACCTTTGCTGCAAGGCCGGGGCCACCGTCCTCAAACCGGTCTGGCGGCGACATGTGCGGTTTGGCACATCATGTCCCAGCCTGCCAGCGCCTCTGTATATAAGTGTATCGGCAGGGGGGCGACACGCCAAATATATTCAAGTCTTATTTTTGCGGCCGCATGTTCGCAGGGGGCCAAAAAAACGCCTCAAACAACGTTTTATGGCAAAAGGCGATGGTAGTTATTGCGGTATCTGGTTCTTATAACGCTCTTTAAAGGCATCGAGCGAGGGGCAGTCTGCCGGTAGCTGGGCCTCTTCAACGATCAGCACCGGTATGCCATCGCGTATGGGATAGCGCAGCCCGCCAACTTCGCCCACCAGCCAGTCGCCTTCAAGGTGTAGACGGCTGCGGGTCAGCGGGCACACAAGTATGTCCAGCAATGCGCTGTCTATTTTCAGAGTCATGACGCCTCCAGCAAGCAAAGGGTATCATAATCGCTGGCGGCGCAACTGTCAGGGTTGAAGATTTTTGGCTTGCAAGGCGGCAATCCATCCGATATTCTTAAAAGCGAGAGATTCGGGGACGTCGTTCAATGGGAGGACGGCGCGTTCGCAATGCGCAGATGGGGGTTCGATTCCCCTCGTCTCCAGTCGGTTGATTCGCCGATATTCATGCGGTTTTGCTGCATGGATAACGGCGGCTCTTCATCTCTGCACAGGCCTTTTGCCAAAGAACTTCGGTAGCTGCGGCGGCTGCACCAAATTTCTCCTCACACGAAGGCCTGTTTCGGCCAGCATGCCAACAGAACCATCAAGCGGGTGTTTCCACTTCTGATTGGAAACGTTCCCAGGCACACCTATTCAGGCTCACCAGAACCATTATCGCTCACCAATCTGGACGCAACGCATGTGGCTCTGCCTCGTCATGAGGCAAGAGTGCCGCTTATCAAGGCTTTGCTGCCGAGCTGTTTGCCGGGTCGGGTTTTAGCGGCGGAATCGCTTCGGCCACGAAGCCCGCCCACTCTCTCGACGCAATCAGAGCCTGCAATCGTTCTGTGGGCGATTGCGGATTCAGCCATTCATCAAAATCCTCATCCCGTAATATCGCCGGCATCCGATGGTGAATGGGCCGCATCAAGCCATTGGGCGCACATGTAATCAGGGTCGTGGTAGCTTCAGACCAGAGGCCGGCAAAGCAAAACAGCCGATCATCGGCGCTGCGAATCAGCGTGGGTGTGCGGTTCGGCCATTCGTAAAAACCGTCGGCGGGAATCAGACAGCGACGATGGCGGAACGATTCCCGGAACGTCGGCTTGACGGCTGCTGTTTCGCCGGCCGCATTGAAAATCCGCCTGGATAGATCCCAGGGGGCGCGAAAACCCCATTCGGCCATGGCGCCCTTAAGCCGGCCGTCTGCAAATTTAATGACGGGCACACGCTGGCTGATAGCAATATTCAGCCGCGGATGTTCCGAAAATTCTTCGAACTCCTCGGGCCTTACACCCAAGGCGGCGGCGATATGCTTAAGCGAGGTCTTTAAACGGTAGCGTGCGCACATAAGATAATGATAACCGATCACCTGCTCCGCTGTTTGGGATAGATTCTAATGAAAATCGCGCGAATGGAGTTTGCACTCGGCCATGAGGCGGCTTAAATCATGCAGATGCATCGCCATAACATGCTGCACCTGCCCCCGGCGCTCGACATAACCGTCCGCCTGAATAGCCGAGGCGTTTCGCACCGCCTGGCGATAGCGATCATAAACCCTGGGGCGAATAATCAGATTGACGCTGCCGGTTTCATCTTCCAGCGTTGCAAAGACAATTCCCCCGGCCGTCGCGGGACGCTGGCGATTGACCACGACTCCCGCCACCCGGACCCACCGCCCATGCGGCTGGCTCCCCAGCCTGGCTGTGGGCATGACCTTGCGCCGGGTCAATGTGTCGCGGATAAACTCCACCGGATGCCCCTTGAGCGACAGGCCCGTGGTTCCATAATCAGCCCGAATTTCCTGCTCGGCGGTCATGAACGGTAACAGCGGATCCGCCCGCGCGTCGGGCGATAAGACCAGCGGGCGCCGTCGGTCGGGCAGTGCGAGAGTTTGCCACAGCGCCGTCCGGCGCGATGTTGTCAGGTTGGCAAAGGCATCCGCTGCAGACAATTTCCGCACTGCGCTGACCGGAAGTCCGGTCTTGCCATGAAAATCATCAATGGACTCAAACCGGCCGTGTTGCCGCAACTCGACAATTCTCTCCGCATGTGCCGCCTGAAATCCCCTGACCATCCGGAATCCCAATCTGACCGCCGGGCCGCCGCCGCCCCAGCTTCGCTTGTCTTGCCGGGGGGCTGGTGCCGGCGCGTGGCCGGCGCTTTCCGCAGCGCTTTCCAATGTGCAATCCCAGTCACTTTGATTCACGTCCACCGGTTGCACTTCAACGCCGTGCTCACGCGCATCGCGTACCAGTTGCGCGGGCTGGTAAAAGCCCATGGGCTGGCTGTTGAGCAGGGCGCAGCAAAAGGCCGCCGGATGATGGCGCTTGATCCATGCACTGGCATAAACCAGCAGAGCAAAACTGGCGGCGTGGCTTTCCGGAAAACCGTATTCGCCGAATCCCTTGATCTGCTCAAAACAGCGCCGGGCAAACTCGCGCTCGTAGCCGTTGGCGAGCATTCCCTCCAGCATTTTGAGCCTATATTCTTCGATCCGCCCCGGATGCCGCCACGCCGCCATGGCGCGGCGCAACTGATCCGCTTCCGCAGCGCTGAATCCCGCGGCTACCATGGCGATTTTCATCACCTGTTCCTGAAACAGCGGCACCCCCAGAGTTTTGCCGAGAACAGCCTCCAGCTCCGGTTTCGGAAATTCGACCGGTTCCAATCCTTCGCGGCGGCGCAGATACGGATGCACCATCCGGCCCACAATCGGGCCGGGCCGCACAATCGCCGTTTCAATCACCAGATCGTAAAACTTCCGGGGACGCAGCCGCGGCAGCATGGACATCTGCGCGCGACTTTCGATTTGAAATACGCCCACCGTGTCGGCATCGCTTACCATGTCGTACACCGCGGGGTCTTCCGCCGGAATCGTATGCAGTTCCACCGGTTGGTGCTCCGGATGGGTCCGGTTGATAAGCCTGATGGCCTTGGCCAGCGCTGTGAGCATTCCCAGCGCCAATATGTCCACTTTGAGTATGCCCAAGGCATCTATATCGTCCTTGTCCCATTCGATGACGGTGCGGTCCGCCATGCCGGCATTTTCGATGGGCGTAAGTTCGCACAGCCTGCTTCGCGTCATCACCATACCGCCGACGTGCTGTGATAAATGCCGGGGAAATCCCAGTAACTGGCGTGTCAGTGCCACCGTCAGACGCACATGATGATCGTCCGGGTTCAGGCCGGCCTGGCGAATCTGTTCATCAAGAGGTTCCTCACCGCCCCAGCCTTCGATGTGTTTGGCCAGGACATCAACGGCGTCGAGCCCCAGGCCCATCGCCTTGCCCACGTCGCGCACGGCGGAGCGGCTGCGGTAGCTGATGACTTCCGCGGTCATACCGGCTCTGTCACGACCGTATTTGTCATAGAGATACTGAATCACCTCCTCGCGGCGCTCATGTTCAAAATCAATGTCTATATCCGGCGGCTCATTGCGCGCCGCCGACACAAATCGTTCAAACAACACATCAATCCGGTTAGGGTCCACGGCCGTGATGCCCAGGCAATAGCAGACGGCGGAGTTGGCCGCGGACCCGCGACCCTGACAGAGAATGCCGCGCGAGCGGGCAAACCGAACCAGGTCATAAACGGTCAGGAAATAAGGTTCGATCTTCAGTTCTGCAATCAGCGACAGCTCATGAACAATCTGTTGGCGCACTTTTTCCGGAATGCCCGGCGGATAGCGGTCCGCGGCTCCCTGCCAGGTCAGTTCCGCCAGATACGAAGCCGGTGTTGTGCCTTGCGGTACGATCTCATCGGGATATTCATACCGCAGTTCATCCAGCGCAAAAGTGCAGCACTCGGCCGTATCCGCGGCTCTTTGCAGGGCGGCGGGCATGTCCCGAAACAGCCGGTGCATCTGCTGCGGTGGTTTCAGGAACCGCTCTCCGTTGGCAAAAAGCCGCAGTCCCGCCTCCTGAATCGTGCAACCATGGCGAATGCACACCAGCACGTCCTGCAGCACATGCCGCCGCTGTTCGTGATAATGCACCTGGTTGGTGGCCATAAGCGGGATGCCATAGCGGCGGCTCAGTACGGCGGTGCGGTTGATGATGCTGCGATCCAGGGGGCCATACACCCGCGACACCGCCAGAGATAACGACCGGCCGAAGGCTTCTTTCAGCGATGCCGCCGTCGCGTCCAGAAGAGATGGTTCCGGCGGCTGGCATTGAGGGTCTATGCCGCCGCCGCTCAGCGCCGCCAACAGCCCCGTCGGACCGGCCATAAGGTCCTGCAGTTGCAGTCGGCAGGAGCCTTTTTCCGCGCGGCGTTTTCCAAGAGTCAGCAGGCGGCACAAATTGGCATAGCCCGTCCGGTTCTGGGCCCACACCAGCACATCCGGCGCGTCGGTAAAACGCAGGCGCGCTCCGACGCATAATGTGATCCCGGCTTCTCTGGCCGCATGGTGCGCCCGCACGATACCGGCAAGACTGTTTAAGTCCGTAATGCCAAGGGCCGTATAGCCGAGCTGGGCCGCCTGCCGAACCAGTTCCGCGGGATGTGAGGCCCCGCGCAGAAAAGAAAAGTTTGTGGTGACATCCAGTTCCGCATAACGATGGGGCGATCGGCTGCGTTCCCGGTGGGACGGCGGCAGGGATGGGCCTGTGGTGGAGCAGAACGTCGGCTGCATGGGAGCATTCCATCATTCAAACAAGCCATGTAAAAACCATTGCCCGCTTTGAACCACGCGGAAAATCCAGTAACGACCGCCCGCAGCGTCCAATACATCGAAATAGTCACGGGTCTTCCATCGCCCGTTCCACCATTGGCCGATGATCCGCTCCGGTCCGCGGACATGCTCGAGCCGGCGGACGTCCGAGCCATCGCTAAATGACACCGGTTCGCCATCGCAACTTTCGGCGGGACGCACGATGACCTGAATTGCACGCGGCCGGCGCAACAGTCGCAGCGGGCGAAGAATATCAACAGCGCAGCGCGGGCCGGCGGTCTCCGCTTCGCCGGGAGTGTCGCGGCAGCGGTCGGCGTATTCCGGCATATGAGATTCCACCAGCTCGCCCCATTCCACGGCCGGGCCCAGCCGCGCCCGCAGACGTTCCACCAGGTGGTCTGCCTCGGCGGCGCTGCGTTCTTCTTCGCCGTTGATAAGGGTGGTTTGCTGATCACTCAATTTTTCGGCCCTCTTGACGGACAAATCCATCGCGATCACGCCTTCGCCGGGCGGCAGGTTTTCCAGTACGCAGCCAATCAGCTTCGACAGTGCCGCTTCATCGCGGCATGGCCGAAGCAACCGTACTTGTTCCTCGATGGGGGCGCCATAAGGGCGGCGACACATCAGCCCCAGTTCCCGGGCGCCCTGGCCGCAAACGGCCAGTTGCGCCGCGAGTTGTCGGGTCAGTACGCCAGCCGCCGACTGCAGCACGTCCAGCGATTCAACCACCCCTTCAAACTCCAGCGAGGCCCGAATCGGTGCGCGGGCCGCCAGCCACGTCAGCGTTTCCGGGGCCGTCCCCATCGCCTGATCTATCCGCTTAAGGATTGATGGCCCGAACCGAACGGCTAAATCGTTGCGGTCCAGTTGTAGAATATCTCGGATGCTGCGCACACCCAGGCAGGCCAGCGCCTCAACGGTCTGAGCCTCCAAGCGCAACGCCTCCGGCGGCAGCGGTTGCAGGGCGGACAGCAGTTGCTCAGGCTCAAGTATGTGCGATCCGTTTTTGCCGAAGGCCGCCAGCGCCCACGCCGCGCCGGCTTGCGGCGCAAGGGCCAGGGTCGCGTGGATGCCATGCTTATGTAAGGCTTGGGCGATGCGCTGCTGAAAATTCATCAGCCCGCCGTACAGTAATTCCAGGCCGGTTGCGTCCAGAAACACAGACGCCGGCGGATTGACGCATACCTTGGGGCCAAATCGCATCAACCAATATCCCAGTGCTTGCAAATCCCGCCGGTCAGAAGCCGGCGCCGCCGCAAAATGAACCAGTCCCGCCTGACGCGCGCCTGCTTCGGCCAGCGTCATGCCCGGATATATTTCCCGTGATGCTTCCGGGCTGACGTGCACCACAATATGCCGATTGCCGTTGGTTTCGACCAGCACCAGCGGCTTATGCCGTAGCACGGGTCGTCGTCGCCGCAGCCGATCTATTGGCCAGTGGGGTAAGTGCACGCAAAGCACGTGTGTCACGGTCCGCCTCCAGAAGCAATACTTTTCCGATTTGTCCTCCATGACCGTGCCGCAGTTGCACACTCCACCGTTGCGTTTGTTCATCGCCCGGCGCCGGCTCGGCAAACCAGCGCGTGGCCGCGGCATAGTGGGCGCTGATACGCGGATCATCAGGACGCATAAAGACACCCACGCCGCCGCCGCTCTCAGCGGCCAGTTGCAGCTTCCGCGCTTCGATTTGACTTAATCGTCCCAGGGTGGCTACCGTCGCTGCAATCCCCCGGCAGCGCAGACATTCGACCAAAGCCCAGAGTTGTTCTTCGCGGTTCGCACAGCGCAGCAGAATCAAATGCCGCAGACTGATGCGCATGGCTGACACGGCGGGTATATACAGTTCCCGTTCGGGATCGCTCCACACCATCGCTCCGCCCTGGCTCAGCGCCGCAGCCGCAAGATATAAAGCCAGGGAGGTTGGAGGCGATTGTTTCCGTTGCCAAAGCAATTCATGCACCGCGCCGCCCTGGAATACTCCATTTGGCGACGCGGCGTCCCATGCGCCCAGGCCGGTGCGAAAGCTTCCCATGCCCGCGCGACTTGTGTGCTTTTCGGCCAATACGCGGCGTAGTTCCTCAATAGAAGTTGTCTGCATGATAAACCTCATGATGTTCGTTAGGTAAATGTTAGGGTATCGTTCAGCCGGTTGTATGTCAAGCTTCACCACGCCCCCCGACAACGAGCCACGCGGTTAAGCCGCGTGGTCAAGCCTTTTTGCCCACCCCGGCCAGCGGTAGCGCCTCCGGGGTGCCCGGGTTGCGCCGCAGTACCACGGGAAATACTTCAATTCTGACCGCGGGCGGTATAAATGTGGTTGGTGATAAATGAGCCTGCGATTGAATCAATCATGTCCATTAAACATCACGGTTCCGCCGTCACAAACACCGCCACCAAAGATGCGCAGGTTGGCGAATCATTTTTGTGACCTGCGCCGGCATGTGGGGGTAGCGTCTGGCTGCGGATGCCTATAGGATAAGGTCTTGCTCGGCCGCAGCCCCAGCCGCCAGGGATGGGTGCGCCGCGGGCGGTATAACAGGGACCCACAATGACCGATGTAAATATTGATAAAGTATTCAAAGCCTACGATGTGCGGGGCACCTATCCCGACCAGCTTAATGAAGACCTTGCCTGGAAAATTGGCCACGCCGCCGCCCAGTTTTTGCGTATGAACCTCACCGGACCCGCCCGATCCGATGTACGTAAAAATATGGTCATTGTCGGACGCGATATGCGGCTCAGCAGCCCTTCGCTTTGTAGTGCCTTGATCGAGGGCATCCGTTCCACCGGTACCAACTGCATTGACATCGGTATGATAGACACCCCCCAAATCTACTTTGCGATCAACTACCTCGGCTGCTGCGGCGGCATTCAAACCACCGCCTCCCATAACCCGGGGCATTACAATGGTTTTAAAATCAGCGGCCTTGCCGCGCGGCCCATCGGCGAAAATACCGGCCTCAACGAAATCAAACGCATCTGCTCAACGCTGCGCCGCAACCCGCCGGCCCAGCAGGGCACGGTAGAATCCATGGATATCTGGGAGCCTTACAAACATCATGTGCTGCGGTTCTTAAAGCTCGCCCGCCCGCTTAAGGTGGTGGTGGATGCAAGCAATGGCATGGCCGGCAAGTTTATTCCGGCTATTTTTATGGGCCGGCCGCAGTTGAATATCGTACCGATTAACATGGAAGTGACCGGCACGTTCAAGCATGAACCCAACCCGTTGGTGGACGCCAACCTTCGTCAATTGCAGGAAGCGGTGCTCTCCAACGGCGCGGACCTCGGCGTGTGTTTTGATGGCGATGCCGACCGCTGCATTTTTGTGGATGAACAGGCCCGCGTGATCCGCTGCGACATTGTCACAGCCCTGCTGGCACGTGATTTCTTAAAGTCAAACCCCGGCGCGGCCGTTGTTTACGACCTGCGCTCCAGCCGCGTCGTCAAAGAAGAAATTGAAAACGCCGGCGGTGTGCCGCGGCGCGAACGTGTCGGCCACGCCTTTATGAAAAAGGCGCTCGCCGACAGCAAGGGCGTGTTTGGTGGCGAGCTTTCCGGGCATTTTTATTTTCGCGACAGCTTCAACACCGACAGCGGAGCCATTGCCTTTGCCTGTACCGCGTCGGTGCTTTCACGCTTCGATGTGCCCGTAAGCCATGTGCTCAAACCGCTGCTGCGTTGGCACAGCAGCGGCGAAATTAACTATGAAGTCGCCGATAAGGACGCCGCCATCAGCCGCCTCGCCGAAACTTATAAAGACGCCGCAATAGATTATCTTGATGGCATCACCGTGGAGTACGACACGTGGTGGTTTAATGTTCGCAAAAGCAATACCGAGCCGCTGCTGCGTTTAAACCTTGAAGCCAATACCGCCGAAACCATGAAGAAAAAACTCGAAGAAGTCGGCCGGCAGCTTGGCACGCCGGTAGCCCACTGATTCAAAACCGTAGACTGGCCTGATGAAAACCGCAATACCACATTCATCCAATGTCTGTTGTGAGCTGCTTAATGTTGTGGTGCGGGCATCTTGCCTGCAACGATGGTGGGGGGCGGGCATCCTGCCCGTCATAGGGGGGCGACGGTTGGAGGGCGGACATCCTGCCCGCCATAGGGGATCGCGGCAGCAGTTATACTGCAAGCGGCTAAAATTTGAAGTAAAATTGGACGTCGCCCAACAACGAGCCACGCGGTTAAGCCGCGTGGTTCACCCCGGCCAGCGGCAGCGCCGCCGGGGTGCCCGAGTTGTGCCGCAGCACCGCGAGAAATACTTCAGTTCGGACCGCGAGTGGTATATCGCTTTCGTTGCGCAAAATATGGTGTATCCCAAAAGGCCGCTGAAAATGGGCGAAACCCGGCGATTTTCAGCAGGCCACCCGTAGACTGCCTGCCTCGTATGGAGCGGGGCGGCCGGGGCGTCAAATGCCCGCGGTCAGGCGTAAGTAATGGCCCTTAGTGAATGGTGCATGGATGGACCTTATTAAATTTCGGCTGCGTAGTCTTGTTCTGTTGCTGTCGCTGGCGGCGGTTACGCTGCCGGCAGGCTCCTGCCTGGCCGCCGCGCTGGCTCCTGCCATCAACGCCTTGTTGCGTTCGCCCAAGGTCGCCGGTGCGCAGGTCGGCATCAGCATCGTGGAACTCGTCAATCATAGGCCGGTGCAGTTGTATCAGTTCAACCCTAATGTGCCTCTTATGCCTGGCAGCAACGGTAAAATACTCACCACCGCGGCGGCCTTCGACCGGCTTGGCGCAAAAGCCACGATTAAAACGCGCCTCTACCGCATCGGCAGCGACCTGATGATTGTCGGCGGAGGCGACCCGGCGCTGGGCGACCCGGTGCTGTGTCAGCGCGTCGGCTGGAAGGTAACCACCGCTTTTGATAACTGGGCCGCTCACCTCAAACAGCTTGGCCTTACGCATTTTCACAACATTTATGTGGACGACAGCATTTTTAACCACCACTTTGTAAACCCGCTTTGGCCGCGCGGCGGCTCACAGCGGCTTGATTGGTACGAGGCCCAGGTGGGGGGGCTTAACTGCTCGCTTAATTGCCTCAATTGGTCGCCATATTTGTTGGCCAATGGCCGACCGGCGGTGAGCTATGTTCCAGAGAGCCGCTATACCAGTGTAAGCATTCAGGCCAGCCCCGGCCCTTACAATCGCGTGTGGATGTGGCGGGCGCCGGGCAGCCCGCAGTTTATATTGCGCGGCCAGGTGGCTCGCGTATGGGCAGGCCCGCCGCTGCAGGTTACCGTCCCCGACCCCGGCATGTTTACCGGCTGGGTGCTGCACCATGCGCTCGCCGCCGCCGGCATAACCCTCACCGGCTCGGTTAAGCGCCTCACGCTGGCCGATGCCCAGGCCCAGGGCTTTAAGCCCGTTCTTCTGGCCACCTACGAAACGCCCCTTGCCGACATTCTTAAGCGAGCCAACACCGACAGCATCAACCTTATGGCCGAATGTTTATGCAAACTGCTCGGACACGATGCCACCGGTCAGCCGGGTAGTTGGCACAATGGCGACGCGGCCATTGATGGCTATCTCAATTCCGTCGGCGTTGCGCCGGGCTGGGGCGAAATGGTGGATGGTTCCGGCCTATCGCATCACGATCATATTGCACCCAGCGCCCTCGTTGCGGTGCTCTCGCATATTGCCGCCGAGCCTGATGCCAACGCCTACATCGCCAGCCTGTGCCGCCCCGGTCATGGTACGCTGATTCATCGGCTGATAGGTTCGCCGGCCCGCCGCTGGGTTTACGCCAAAGATGGCCACATTACCGGCGCTTCCACCATCAGTGGTTATATGCTCTTGCCGCACCGCAGTTTCGTATTTTCAATCATGGTGAACCATTACCGCGGCAATGTAAACTATTGGCAGGATGACGTGATCACAGCGCTCTATCGCTGGGCCGTTAGCCCCCGATAACGCGATTGTGCATGTTCGCCTTGCTCCATTTGCGCAACATGCGTTTGTGTTGCGCAAAAAAGTCTTTGCCGAGCGCCAGCTTATGGGCCAAGCCAGCACATCGCAACGTTCGCGCGTCACGCTTTTGCAGGCTGGAGCTGTTTATACCGGTAACGGCCATTGGCTTAGGGGCGGCGGCTTGGCCATTGCGCACACTTCCGCGGGCGGCGTTATTGCCGATGTTGGCTCTGGTGCGGCGCTGCGGCGGCGGTATCCGCGGGCAACCATAAAAAATGATGGTTCCTGCGTGCTCATGCCCGGCTTTGTCAACGCCCATACCCATCTTGAATTGGGCTACCTTGCCGACAAGCTCACCCGGCGGCGGCTGGCATTTCCGCAGTGGGTGATAGCGCTGATGGCCGCCTACCCGGATGCGCAGTCTGCCCAGACCGTTATTACCCAGGCCGTCATCCGCGGCCGCCGCGACAGCCTTGCCGCTGGCGTTACATGTATTGGTGATATTTGTCGGCATCATGCGCTGGTGCGGGCGGCCTCGCGTCACGGCGGCCCGCGAACCGTCAGCTTTGGCGAAATAACAGCACTCGGCCGATCGCGCCATTTATTAACCGACCGTTTGGCCACCGCCATGGATACGCCCGCAGCACGCCGGCAAAAGCGCAACTCATTGCTGCAAATCGGCCTGTCACCCCATGCGCCGTACTCGGTTGAGGGGCCGGCGCTTAAGCACATTGTCGCCGCCGCGTGCAAAGCCAAGCTGCCTCTGACCATGCACCTTGCCGAACTCGCCGCCGAAGCAGATTTTTTACGCGATGCATCCGGCCCGCTTGGCCGCCGCTGGCAGATCGTGAAAAACCTGAACCTGCTCGATGATGCCGTGCCGCACTTTGATGGCGGCCCTATCCGCTGGGCGGCAGCACACGGCCTGCTTCGGGCGCGCGTGCCGGTGGTGCTCGCCCATGTTAATTATGCCGACAATGCCGAACTCGACATTCTCGCCGCCGGCCGGGCCTCGGTGGCGTACTGCCCGCGCACGCGGCATTATTTTGGTCACGATGCCGCAGCGCCCCATCGCTGGCGCGACATGCTCGCCCGCGGCATCAACGTGTGCCTCGCAACCGATTCGCTCGCCAGCAACCCCGATATCTCGGTGCTTCTTGAGGCCGCCTGGCTTTTTAAGCGCGATCCCTCGCTCGACCCCGTCACGCTCATCGAACTTATCACCCGTCGCGGCGCGACGGCACTGGGCCTCGCCGATGTGTGCGGCCAGCTGCGCAAGGGCCTGCGCGGCGACATACAGGCCTATAGCTTTGGTGCGGTGCCACGCTCCGCTAAGGCATTTGCCGAAGAATTGCTCGCGGCTCCTCGTCCGCCCGATGCCGTCTGGCTCGATGGCGCCAAAAGATTCGAACCGCTAAGCGAATCGGCGTAAATTCATACGGACATTCCGCAAAACGAGCCACGCGGTTAAGCCGCGTGGTCCGCCCCGCCCGGCGATAGCGCGCTGCGACGCCTCAAAACGCAGACACCAACCGTTTGCAGGTGTACCTTCGCGCGAAACTTAGAGCCTGTTTGAAAAGGCTGGTGCGGTCGGATTGCGGCCCAGGGTGGCCGGATGCAAGGCCGCAGCTCCGAGGCATATTCGAAAATATGGCGAGGAGCGAGAACGCAGCAGACGGCCGCCCTGGGCCGCAAGACGATCCCGCCGGAGTTTTCAAACAGGCTCTTAGGTAAAACCCCTACCAAAAAATGCGCCCCTAGCCTATGTCATTTCTAGGTAAAGCCCCATTTCAAAAAGTTTGCATAAGCTTGATAATTCATTCAGTTAAGTAAAGCAGCGGCCCGAGGCTATCGTTCACCGTCGCAAATCCCAAGCTTCGGGCCGCTGTATTTTTGCTCCCAAGCCCAGCGGACGGTGCCGTTATACTGCAAGCGGCCGAACTTTGAAGCAAAATTGAACGTCGTCCACCAACGAGCCACGCGGTTAAGCCGCGTGGTTCGCCCCGGCCAGCGGCAGCGCTGCCGGGGTGCCCGGGTTGCGCCGCAATACCACGAGAAATAGCTCAGTTCTGACCGCGAGCGGTATACAACCACTGCCAACGGAACTCTCATAATCAGCCATAAGCGGATATTCTCCAGGATTGCAATTATCGGCAGGGCAAAGCAACTCCACATGAGGTCCGCCAGCGCCAGGGCTGCCGTAAACAGAGCTGGGTTTGCCAATTTTTCCGGCGTCATGCGAAAATCAACCGTGGCAGGGCGATCGCCGGGTCGTCGGCCCACTATTTAGCCCCCGGCTTGCCGGGGGTAATCGTGCCGCCGCGCACAGCACGCTGTTGCGATGGGCTGCCGTTTGGACCAAGGCCAGAAAAATTGGCAGACCCAACAGAGCTCCAAGCCACCGCTCGAGGACCACCGCAAGCAGCGCCAATACCGGTATCAGCGCGATACACCATCCCATCGGGCGATATTTGCCAAGGCCGTGGCCGCGGACGTGGAAGCGATCATCACCGCTGGACCAACGCCTGCTTTGCGCAGATGGGGCTGTTCTCACTGGAACAAGCCCACATCAAAGCGTGTCAACCCATCAAGATGGCCCACTCATTAAAAAGCCCGACGCGGGAAATCCGCCCGTCCGGTCTGGCGGGAGGGGAGGACGCCGGTTCGGCGTCCTTTCCTACCCCGATCGGCGCTGCACAGCACAAGCATTCTCCGGCAGCAAGTCGCGTGTAACGCAGGCATCTTGCCTGCTCCTCCGCACTGTGCCGTACTGCTGACACAATGGCTGTTTAACTTGGCATAGGGCCTTTTTGATGCTGGAAGAAATCATAGTATGGCCATAACATCTGAGGGCAAATAAAGGAGGTCTACTCAACGTGGAAAAAAAACTTACACGAAGAGGCTGGCACTCACGCGGCTATTTGCCTCATTGGGATCCGGGCAGTCGTCCGGTGCATCTGGTTATGCGCTTATCTGACAGTCTTCCCCAGCATTTGCTGGCACAGTGGCAAGAAGAGATTAGCACCGAGCCGGACATGGCAGAGCAGCGTCGTCTTCGAATCGAGGCGGCACTGGATCAGGGGATTGGATCTTGCTGGCTCAGGCAAGCGGATGTGGCAGAAGTGGTCGCCGATGCATTGCGGTATTTCAACAGGAATCGCTACGAGCTTCATGCCTGGGTGATCATGCCAAACCATGTTCACAC
>JBMFVX010000055.1:0-18175 GCA_049965775.1 Phycisphaerae bacterium | reverse complement strand
CCCCCGGCACATTGCTGCTCGGCCTGCAAATCACGCCCATTGACGCATCGCTGATGCGAAATTGCCGGACACCATTGAGTACCATCTGCGTCAGGTACGCCATTGTCGCCGCTACTTGTGGAGTGCCAAAAATCATGCCGTCGCAACCCGGCGATTGCTTGGACAGGCTCCCAGAGAGCGTAGCAGGGCATCGCACGGATGCACTTGGTTGGCGGCAAAGCGCCTGGTTTTAGTCAGGGCCTTGTACGAACCCCCGCCCGCAACGGATTGCACCTGTTAATTTGTTTGGTTTTGTGCCCTTAAAAGGCACGGGTTGGCATTTGCCTGCCGCAGGTGAAGCATTATGACGCGCGACTGGACAATCAAACTTAATGCCCTTGAGCAGCCGCGGCGGCGGCATGTTCGTCGGCCGGTGGTGGTGATTTTGCTGCTGCTGGCCGGGTGCAGCCTCCTGTACCGGTATGACGCACCAAGACGCGGTGTTTCAGCGCCGCTGCTTACGCCGTCGGCTCTTCCCAAGCCCCAGCCGCCGGTGCTGAGTGTGCAACTCGCCGGAACTCACGACAGCCGCAGTGGTTTAGCCCCCATGGCCATGGATGTATCGCTTAGCAGCCGCAGTGTGTTGCCTGAGGCGGCAGCGCGGGTGGCCGCAGCACAAATTTCCGCCCATCGGGCGGTTACGATGGAGCCGGGGCAGGTTTCGGCGCTGGCGGTGCAACTGCCCGTTGGCCGCAGCAGTGCTGTCGGCAGCGCACCGACGGTTTCGCTCGACATTTTCTCGCAGCCGCAATGAGCCATAGGCCAAATGACTACCAGTCGTTAAAATCTCTTCTATATGGCGGTGCGTGTACAAATTCGCATATTGTTTTGGCCTGATCCTGTCATGCAGGAGCAGCTTGAGGCCACCGGCTTTTTTATGGATGCGGCATCAGGTCGCTGGATACGCTTCGCCAATCAGGATGAAACCCGCGACCTGGTGGAATTTCTCAAGCGCAGCCATCTTGCGCACGAGGTAAAGCCGGCACGCGGTAGAGGCCAGCTTACACGCTACCCGCGGCTCACAACCCAGGCAGCCGATGGCGGCTCGCCGACGCGCTGCGGCTATTGCGGCAAAGCCAATGTGTTCTGTCGGCAATGGGTTGAGGGTGATGATACCGACAGCACCGACTACCCGAACCCGGCCCGTGTGTACCTGTGCGGTTCGTGCGTGCAGCATGTGATGCAGCCTCATCCAAGAATGTATGTACCTGCGGAAGACAGGCTATAGCAGGCTTGCTACGCAGCGACGCCATAAAAATGAGTTCGGGCAGGCTGCCACGAACCACTGCGGCTGATGGTTTGGGCGTCAGGGTTGTGCGCGTTGCTTATCGCACTTCAATGAGGCGTTCGCCCCGGTCCAGCTCTCGCAGGATTTTGGGTAGGAGCGGTGCAAACCAGTCCTGCAAGGCGGCGCGAGAACAGTTGCCTATCCGCAGCCATACCACCGTCGGGCCAGTAGAGCTTTGGCGGATACGCGATGCGAAGTCTTCATCTTTGGTTAAGATAACATAGGTGTGTTCAATTGCGTACCGCCAAATCGGTGTATCTTCAGCGTTTCGTAGGCCGATTTGATCAACATGTATCGCTTCATTGCCTCAAGGGTAAGCCACCGGGCCAGTGCAACGGGAAGCTGGGCATCAATGAGAAATTTCACCGGATCCCTTTAACTGCCCGAGGTCACCAGAACCGTGTGATCAACCTCGCGCGAGGCGTATTCCAAACTGGCCCGGATGTCGTCGCTTTCAAGATACGGGAAGTCCGCGAGAATCTGCGATTCCGAAACACCCGCGGCAAGCATTTCCAGAATATCTTTGACACGGATGCGCATACCCCGGATGCACGGCCTGCCGCCACACTGATTGGGATTAAAAGTGATCCGGTCAATATGTTTCATCGAGGTCATTTTACCAACGCTCCGTGCGGCAAAGCAACTTTGGCTCTTATTGGTTACTTCCGGGCGAAAAGATGTTGTTGCGATAAAGCCTTTGCGGCGGCCATGTTTGACACCCTCCTCTCAAGAGCCTGTCCGAGTAATAGCGGAGATTGTGATGGGGCTGAAATGCCCCTACGCGCCGGCCGTGGCTCGGGGGCGGTGGCTGCTGGTGCTGGCGAGTTCCCGCGTGACGAGCCACTGCAGGGGCTTGCCCTGCTGCCAGCGTTCAAACTCTGTGATCATCAGCCGGCCGAGGCGTCGGCATTCATCACCCTGCGAGCCGGCGATGTGCGGCGTGAGGAGCACATTGGGCATGTCAAAGAGCGGCGAATTCGCCGGCGGCGGCTCGGGGTGGGTTACGTCGAGCACGGCATACAAGTCGGAACGCTGCTTGAGTACGTCAACCATCTCCGGTTCGCAAATAATCTGCCCGCGGGCGGTGTTGATGAGCGTAGCGCCCGGCTTCATCGCTGCGATATGCCTGCCCGTGATAAGCCCCACGGTTTCGGCCAGCAGCGGCGTATGCACCGACACCACATCGCTGCGACGAAATAGTTCGTCAAGCGAACAGAGCGTAACGCCCATGGCGGCGGCCTGTTCGCTGGTTAATAGCGGATCAAAGGCCAGCACGTTCATGTCAAATGTTTTAAGACGCTCGGCCAGCAACCGTGCGACAATACCCATCGAAACCAATCCGACGGTTGTTTTGTAGCAGCCGGGGATGCCGTCCTGGCTGCCGAAGGTGCGCTGCGCTTTGGTTTCGGCCGCGAGCCGCCAGACATGCTTGAGCGAGAAAATAATAGCTGCCAGGGAATATTCAACAACGGGCACGGCATTGGCGGCATAGGCGGTGGTGACCGCGATGCCGCGCTGCCAGGCTGCGTCAGTTATAATTTCGCTGACGCTGCCGGCTCCGTAGAAGAGCGCCTTAAGTTTGGCTGAATGTGTTAAAAAGGTGTGGTCCAATCGCGGGCCGCCCCATCCGGAGAAAATAACTTCAACGTCAGCGAGTGCTTCGGGGTGGTTTTGAAGCCAGGCCGGCTCGTAGCATTGGTTGTCAATGCTGGTGAGCCGGGCGATATCGGCAAGTTCGTCCGGGCCGTAAATCATGGAGAAGCAGCGCTTGTCCAGAACGTACATGGCCTTTGGTTTGCGAGGGGTGCTGTGTTGTTGTCCCACGATTGATGCCTTTCGTAAGTTGTTGCGTCAGAGGCGCAGCGGCCGTCACGAGCCGCCAATTAAAATGCCCGCCAAAAATACCAGTACCCCGCCGACCACAATTTGAAATGCCGCGCGCAAAAATGGTGTATCCATATACTTGGCGCGTATCCAACTGATTGCAACCAGTTCCACGGCTACCACGGCTCCCGCCACGCCGGTAGCCCACATAAAGCCAAAGCCGTGAAAAATAAACGGCAGCAGGTATGGCAGCGTATGGCCGAGGCCGCCGGCGGCGGTCATTAAACCGCAGGCGGTTCCACGTACCAGCGGTCGTCCGCGGCCGGTGAGCATGCCATCGTCAGACAGCGCCTCGGCAAACCCCATGGAAATGCCCGCGCCCACGGCAGCCGCCAGACCCACCACAAATGCCGACCAACTGTTGTGGGTTGCAAAGGCTGCGGCAAAAAGCGGAGCCAGGGTCGAAACCGAACCGTCCATGAGGCCGGCAAGCCCCGGCTGCACCACCTGCATGACAAAAAGCCGTCGCTCGGCTGCCTTCTCTTCATGCCGTACTTCCGTTGAAACATGCTCGTGCTCCAACGACTCGGCCCGCTCGGCATGGCGGCCTTCTGCCTCGGCAAGGTCGCCAAGAAGCTTACGCACATCGGGGTTGGGGCTGAGTTGGGCTGCTTTTTCGTAAAAGCGGCGGGTTTCCAGCTCCATCACCTCGGCCTGTCGGCGGATTACTTCCAAGCGCAGGTTTTTCATCAACCACACAGGCTTGGGTTTTATAAATCCACGAACATCCTCGCGGCGCACCAGTGGTATATGCTCGCCGAATTTTTTCTTGTATTCATCCAGCAGAAGCCGGCGATGCTCCGATTCCTCGGCCTGCATGCCCCGAAAGATTTCGGCCGATGCCGGAAAATCTTTGCCCAAAGCGTCGGCATAGTCGCTGTACATGCGGGCGTGCTCTTCTTCAAGAGAAATCGCCAGCGCTAAAATCTCTTTTTCCGTAAGGTCCAGAAAGCGTTTAGCCATTGCCTATCCTAAAGTGCGTCCGGTGCATCCAACCACCAACCCAGGGCGGTATTTTATCAGGTAGGGGCGCATTTAGCACATGCTGCCCCCCGGCACGGGGCTGATGTTAGTGGAGCGCTAAGATGCACATTACGGGCTTTTAGCGCTGGCTCGCCCCGTTGGGATGCGGTATACTCGCGTGCCAGCAGGCTGGTTTTTAAAGGGACATTTGTGTCAGTGCATTTCATCGAACTTTTGGAACAACTCCATCGCAGGTGTCTTAACATGGCGGCGCTGGTGCAGGCGGCCGTCGAGCAAGCCAGCCAGGCCTTGCTTACCGCCAGCGCCGAGACCGCCCGGGTGGTCATGGACAACGAAGGGCAGATAGACGCCGAAGAAGTCGAAATTGAGCGGGCAGCCATTAATCTGCTCGCCCGGCATCAGCCGGCGGCAACCGATTTGCGAACGGTTTTTGCCATTGTCAAAATCAACAGCGATCTTGAACGCATCGGCGATTGCGCCTTTAACATCGCACAAATGATCGCTCCCCTGGCGGCCGCGCCCGTGGAGTTGCCCCACGATTTACGCATCATGGCCGAAACAACCCTCAAACAAGTCGGCGACACCACGCGCTGCCTGGCCAACCGGGACCCGGTTCTGGCCAATCAGGTGTGCCGCGGCGATGATGTGGTAGATGCGCTCTACCATCAAATTTACCAGGATATGCAAACCGGCATGGCGCAGAATAAAGACCGTGTCGCCTCGGACCTGGCCTTTATTATGGTCGCCAAAAATCTTGAGCGTATCGCCGACCATTGCACCAACATCGCCGAAGAAGTGGTATTTTTAGTGCGCGGGCAGATTATTCGCCACACGCATACCCAAGAATAGCATTTTGTGCTCTCGGCCATCCGCCGGCCTTCCCTCAAGCCCGCGTTTCTGTTTGTTCATTGGGCATGCCGCCCGACGGGCGTATAATCAAAGCCATTCATTTTGCCGGCTGACGGCCGGGGCGAGTAAAGGATGTTGCTTGTGATTGTGGTGACCGGCGGGGCCGGGTTTATCGGCTCGGAATTTGTGCGGCAATGGATCGCCGAAGAATCGTCACAGCTTGTCAATATTGATAAGCTCACCTACAGCGGAAATCTGGAAAACCTCGCCAGCGTCAGCGGCAATTCCCGCCATCATTTTGTGCAGGCGGATATTGCCGATCAGGCTGTGATCGAACATTTGCTTCACGAGCACCAGCCGCGGGCCATCATACACTTCGCCGCCGAGAGCCACGTGGATCGCTCCATTCATGCCCCGGCCGATTTTATTCAAACCAATATTGACGGAACGTTTCGCCTGCTGGAAGCGGTGCGGGCCTGGCGGGCGGCAGCGCCCAAAGAGTTCAAATTTGTTCATATATCTACTGATGAAGTATTTGGCTCTCTGCCGCTAAAGGCCGCTGCCATCTCCGAGGCGGCTGCGTATGCGCCGGGCAACCCCTATGCCGCTTCCAAGGCGGCGGCCGACCATCTGGTGCGCGCCTACATTCGCACCTACGACTTGCCGGCTGTTATCGTCCACTGCTGCAACAATTACGGGCCGTTTCAGTTTCCCGAAAAGCTCATTCCGCTGATGATCGCCCGCGGGCTCGCCGGCGAAAGCATGCCCATTTACGGCGACGGCCTGCACGAACGCGACTGGCTGCATGTAAGCGACGCGGTCAGAGCCATTCGTCTTGTACTCGCTGGCGGCCGCATCGGCGAGAGCTACAATATTGCCGCCGGGCACCCATGTTCCAATCTGCAGGTGGTTGGCATGCTATGCGACCTCCTCGATGAACTGAGGCCGCAATCGCCTTTTAAGCCGCATCGGCAGCTTATCAAGCATGTGGCCGAGAGACCCGGCCACGATCGTCGCTACGCCCTCAATGCCGATAAGATCGCCCGGGAATTGGGGTGGCAGCCGCAGGTAAGCCTGCTTGATGGGCTGCGGCAGACCTTTGAATGGTATTTGGGCAACAAAGCCTGGCTGGAAAACGTCGTAAGCGGTCGCTATCGCCAATGGATTGCCGATAATTATGGCTGGCGCAACAAAAGGAGTTAGGTGCATATGCGCAAAGGTATCATTATGGCAGGGGGTACCGGCTCGCGGCTGCATCCGTCCACGCTGGCGGTCTCCAAGCAGTTGCTGCCCGTTTACGACAAACCCATGGTGTATTATCCGCTCACGACGCTGATGCTCGCCGGTGTCCGCGAGATGCTGCTCATTTCTACCCCGCAGGATGTGCCCACGTTTAAGCAGCTTTTGGGCGATGGTTCGCAATGGGGCATTCACCTGACCTACGCCGTGCAGGAACGCCCCGCAGGCATTGCCGAGGCGCTGCTTATTGCCGAGGGTTACTTGGCCGGCGCTCCGAGCGTGTTGGTATTGGGCGACAATATTTTTTATGGCCATGAGTTTGCACTTGATTTAAAAGCGGCAGCGGCCAAAACCAGCGGCGCCACCGTATTTGCCTATCCGGTATCAGACCCGCAGCGGTATGGTGTGGTGGAGTTTGACGAGACTTTTCGGGCGCTTTCAATTGAAGAAAAACCCGCCCGCCCCAAATCGCGCTATGCGGTGGCGGGGCTGTATTTTTACGATAAGCATGCTCCCGCGCGGGCGCGAGGTTTGGCCCCATCAGCGCGCGGCGAGCTGGAAATTACCGATCTTAACCGCGCCTATCTTGCCGCCGGCGAATTGGAGGTGGTGGTGATGGGGCGCGGGCTGGCATGGCTGGATACGGGCACGCACGAGTCGCTCTTGGAGGCTGCCATGTACATTGCCGCCATTGAGAAGCGTCAAGGCCTGAAAATCGCCTGCCCCGAAGAAATTGCCTTTCGCATGGGGTACATCACCGCGGCGCAGCTCGCCAAGCTTGCGGCGCCGCTGGCCCATAACGCCTATGGCCAATACCTTATGGCCATTGTCAACGAGCGCATCGCGCCGGTTAGCCCGCAGCGCGGCCCGCGGGCTGCAGGAGAGTAGATCGAGATAGTAGAGGGTAGAGCTTGGGCGATGCGCTTCTGCCGTGGGGCGCAGGCATGGCAGCGGGCTGACGGGTCCAGCCCCGCCCGCGACATTGCCCATCGGCGGCGAGGATGGCTGCGGCTTGGGCGGGTGCTATAATCCGGGGTATGGGGTATGGTAAAATCTTGTTTCGAGTGCACGCCATTGAGCGGATGTTCCAGCGGGACATAAGCGAAGCGGAGGTGCGCGATATTTTGGAGAATGGTCAGGTCATTGAATCGCGTGCGGATGATTTGCCATTCCCAAGTCGGCTGCTTTCGGGCCGCTCGAAGGGCCGAGCCGTGCATGTGTTGGTGAGCGAAGACCCGAAGCTGCGATTGACCGTTGTAGTGACTGTGTATTTGCCGGATCCCAAGCGTTGGGACCGGACGTTCAGACATCGAAGGTGATTGGTATGCAATGTGTAATCTGTAAACATGGGCAGACGGAGCCTTCCGAAGTCACCGTTACACTTGAGCGCCCCGGCTCGACTGTGGTTTTCAGGCGTGTTCCGGCAGAAGTGTGCGATAGTTGCGGGGAACAGTACGTTGACGAGCGGACGACCGGTAGTTTGCTGCAGCAGGCGGATGTCGCCGCGCAGTCTGGAGTGGAGTTGGAAGTCCGCGCGTATGCGACGGCAAAGTTTCGCTGAACGCCGGGCGGCACGCGGCTTCGCCGCGAGAGCAGGTGAGCCGTAAAAAGGAGAGTCCCGATGGCTGGCTCCTTGCCGCAGAGGCCTGTCCCGGCCCGAGTCGGGAGATTTCGCCTTCCCTGGCTCAAACCCGATAGTTGGCTCCTGCCCCATCGGGATTTCGCCATCCATGGCTCAACGGTGCGGCGCTTGTGGAGCGCGTTGTCCCGCGTCCCGCGCGTATCTGCTCTAATCTCTCGGCGCAGTCATACTCCAATGCCCGGCATCGCACCGCCGCCCTAGGCGAGAGCACTATTTACCGGGCAGCACCTGCGCCAGGCCCACATCAGCAAATTGGCCGCCGGTTGTCTGGTGAACATGCACCGCAATTTCGTTGCGGCCCGTGCGAAGCGCCCTCATGCCTGCGGCTGATATTGCCAGCGGCACATATTGAGTGGAGTAGCCGCTGGCTCCGCCGGCAAACACGCCATTGATATATACCTGCATGTCTTCATCATGGTAGGCATACAGCATGAGATGATTGCGATGCCCCGGCGGCATGTTGAACGTGCGGCGCAGCCAGATGTCGTCGGTCGTCCAACGGGTGCGTGGCTTTACGCCGGGGTCAATCGTGCCAAAGCCTGCAGGCCCCACCGCCCAACTGCTGTCATCGAAGTTGGCCTGGTTCCAGCCGCGGCCGGGGTTTTGGGTGGTATAGTGCCAGTTGATGGGTGACTGCTGCGCGGTGGGGACAATTACTTTTATGATGGGCGGCGGCGGCAAAGGCGCCCAGTTGTTTGAAAATGTTGCGCCGCGTGAAGCCCATTTATGCCACATGGCCGGGGTTGCCATGAACTTAATAAATGCCGCGCCCATGACCGGCCGCGCGTGCATGCCGTCGGTGCCGGTGAGAGTATTGTAATAGTCGGCCAGCGGCACGCGATCGGTTGTTTGATCCAGCCAGTGGTAAATATGGTTCATGAATAGTTTGAAATGCGCCGGGTTTTGCGCCAGCGTCGCCGACCAGATGCTCCAATCGGTTTTGGTCATTTGCGTGCGAACATCCAGCGGCAGGCCATAGCGATTGAACTTGGTCAGGTAATATGCAATCTCCCGGTGTTTTACAAGTTGCGGAAAGGCGTGAATGTCCAGCACGTCGTCCCATACCATGTTGTACTTCTGGCTCCAGGTATTGGGGCGGTTAAACGCCATACGGTAGTGATCGCCGTCGGCATCTACAGCCATCCAGCGGCGCGCCCATCGTTTGGCACGCGCTTCGTAAGCGGCGGCCAGGGCTGTCATACCGCGCAACTTACACAGGTAGGCGTAGGCCCCCATCGCTTCGATGGCCTTGACGCTCAGGTTGGCGTTGTGAGCCATAAAGCCCATGAAGTCGTCGGTGCAGAGCTGATTTTTGGGATCAAAGCCGTCCTTGCGTAAATAGTTCACCCAACTGGTAAGCATGGGCCAATACCGGGCGGCAAAGTCGGCGTTGCCTTGGGCATTGGCGACGGCTGCGGCGAGAATAATCATGTTGCCGCTTTCTTCAACCTGCATGTTTTCGCCGCCGCTGTTGTAATGGCCCCGGCAGATGGGGTAGGTGCCCAAATCGTGCGGCGCCCAGGGGAATTTCCACCGGGGCGTATCAGCGGAGTCAAAAATCGGCACCATGCTGGCCGCCTCAAGCTGCGGGCAGAACGTCAGCAGAATCGGCGACGCCGGGAAAAATACATCCACCGTGGCGATATCGCCGTTGCTGGTTTCTTCCTTCGTGAATACCAGCGGCCGGCCGTGGCTGTCGGCGGATATACCCATGGCCGCCAGAGCCTGACGATACGCTAGCGCGCAAATCTGGGCGTATTTGCGGCCGCCAACCCGGGTGGCATCCCGCATGACCGCATGATCAAAATCAGTCGCCTGACGCATGAGTTGGTTGTAGTTGCGCCCGGCGCGGGCCAGCATGGTCAGCGGCTTAACGCCGCCATGACGCCAGTATGGCCGCTGCGCCTGGGAAAAATAATCAATCGCGTAAACTTCATCATACGCCACCAAAACATGCCGCGAGATTGGCTTATCGCCGACCGCACCGAGATCAAAGGCAAAGGCTTCGGAGGGTTGACCGTCGCTGACGGCTCGCGGCATGCGGGGCGAAACCGCATTACCCAGTTTGCCGCTGCTTTCAAAAAGCGACACACACTTACTCACCGAGCCAATCATGCTGGAAGATTCACTGGTTGGTGCGGCGGTGTAAATGTAGCCCCAGTCCAGCCCGACCGGGTCGCCGGCGATATCAAAATAATTCTGCCGGGGGCTACCGGCTTTAAGGGCTGTAAGTTCGCCGGCCGCGTGCTTAGACCACGCCACACGCTGGGTGTCCGCATTGACCGCAACGCCCGTGCTTGTGGAGTAATAAACCTGCACCTGATGCGATTGACCATCGGTGCTGTGGACGTTCCATGTGATGTATGTAACCGGTTGGGTAAAGTCCCGCAGGCTTGAGGGCAGCCGCGGCGTACAGAACGTAAGCGTCACCGCGACGCCATGGCCCGCGAAGGTGTATACGCTGCGCAGCGGCCAAACCTTAACGCCAGGCTGGGGCATGTTGCCGGCTGTGCCCGCCGGTGCGCCCATGAGCGTGTAGCTTGTGCCATCAACACGAATGATGCTGACCATGTCCTGTACGCGGCCCGTCCAGTAAACGGTTTTGTGGCCGGCGAGATTGTTGGTTTCAGACCAAATGCTCATGTAAGGGTCGAACGCGACCAGCGGAACCGCCGGCGGCCGAAACGCCGCCTGTGCCGGGCGGCCGCCGCCGAACCCCGCCGCCGAGAGCATCAAAACCGCGCCCGCCAGTTGGGCGAACCAGCGTAACTGGCACTTGCGCGGCTTGGTGCTTGCGGTTTGTTTTTTGCACATAGCGTGGTCTCCAAAAAGTGATCAATCGCGGCGATGCCGCGATCGCGGCTGCGAGCATGGTAGACCCGTCAAACGTACCATGTCGGCGTTTATTGCCATAGCACTATTAAAGCACAAACTACATGGTGCGCCCTTGCTTAAATCCACCAATATATTTGCCAAATGCACATTTTCGCGGTGCGGGCAACGCTGACGCTGCACAGCGAGTATTGCCCCCGGCAGCCAGGGGTAGTCAGGGGTAGTCATGGGGTGTTGCAACGGACGATCTGCCTGAGCGTACACCGAAAAGGATAAATGAACTTAATCATGCGGATGGGCGCTGCGTTGTCGGCCTTTCACAAGAATCAAGGCGCTGTGCGGCGGCAGAGAAAGCTGCCGGTGCACATTTACATAAGATACCTGGCCGGTGGCTTTGCCGGCCGCGTCAATCGTTCCGCCACCGCTTACGGTTGCCATGCGGTAACCCGACGGCGCTGTATATGCAAAAGTTTTGTGATCTGCGGAATTAACCACCACGAGGCCCCGTGTGAAATGGCGAACGTAAAGCTCGCCTTGTCGCAGTTCGGTAATGAGCCGGTGTGCGGTCTGGAGCGGCTTGCCCAGGTTTATGTTGAACTCCGGGTAGTATTCAAACGGACGGTCGGCGAAATAAGTGATGTAGGTATAGCGTCCGCGGAGCAGCAAATAGGTTCCCAGCCAGTACAGGCGCTTTTGGTAATCCCTTTGCCCATGCCGGCCGAGATAGCTTTCAAACATGATAATTTTATCGGCGTTGATCAGCCGCAAAGCGTGGTCGGCAGACCATATCCATTGCGCCTGGCCATAGTGCGACCATACTGCCGGTGCATCCTCCAGCATGCCGCCGTTGGGGATGGCGTAGTCCGTGTGGTCCCAGCCGGTAACAAGGGCCCCAAGATTGGGTAGAACGTAGATGCCTGCCTTGTTGAGGCGGGCCGTCAGGCGTTGCATGAAAATATCTGAGGCCTGCACCCAGGTGAGTCCGCCGAGTTGCTTGTGCCGGTGGACGATCGCAGGGTAGCACCAGCGCGGATACTTACGCATGAAGTAGGCGACGGCCTCTGTGCTCCAACTGTCGAGAAACACACCGTCATCATGCCCCGCTCGCACCTGTTGTAGCAGCGAGTGCTGCAGATACCGGCAGTAACGCGGGTTGGCGATGTTCATGAGCAGTTTGCCGTCGGCGGCCATGAGGCGGTGGCCTTGGGCATTGTGCAAGAACCAGTTTTTGTGCTGGGTGACCAGGTTATAGTCGTTGCCCCAGTGCCGACCGTCAATAATGTACGCAACGTGCTTGCCTGACTGCCAGACCGCCAGATGATAGTGCAGCACGATGAAATCAGGGTTGATGGCGCGTAGTTTGTGAATAAGCCCCACGGTTATTTTTTGTGTACCAACAAAGTGTTCAGCCGCGAAGCGGATTTGCGCAGCGTTTAAGGAACCGCCGGCAGTGAGTTGATCGGAAAAGACCCGGGTTGTTGCCCAAGTGGAAGGAAATGTGCGGCGTGCGTTGACCAGTGCGAGCGCCCTTGGGCAAGTCGCCAGCATCACCATCGCCAGCAGGCCCGCAGCTGAGTATCGGAAGGTGTTCATGCCTGTTCCCTTTGCCAAGACCAATGCACGCGAGATCAGGACGACAGTAATGTGCTGCTGTTGGAGACCACTATAGGACATAAATGATTGGGGTGCCTACGTCCGATTTTACCACCGCCCGATGATGGCGAAGTCATTTGGACCCAGCGGGGTGGTGGCGTAAACGGCCGCTGAAACACGATTTCACTTGGGAGAGGATCGAAGCGGAATCCCTCGCTTATGACAGACATCATGGAAGTCCCTCGGATTGAAGGTGACCACCTCGCGAATTCGATTCTGCGAATCATCTATTACCAACCGCAAAACCATATCTACCAAACTTATGCTGCGCTGTCCGCTGCTGCCCCAATCCATCGTTAGATCCAAAGCTTTTGCACGGTAGCTGCAGTCATCTATTGTCTTGAGGCGGTTGCCTTTAACAATACGATTAAAAGATTCGATCCATGTGGCGTTTTTAACAAAGCGCGTCCTGAGTAACTCATAATGCAGAGGCCATGGAAACAAAAAGTCACCTAAGGCCGGCAATTCCATGATGTCAACAGCGCTACCGTGGTGTTCGTCCCGGCGATCATACAGCGCTATCCAAAAGCCGGTGTCGGCCAAGACCACTCGGTTGGTATTAACCCTCGTCAACAGTATGCTCTCCACTCGTAGCGTAGCCAATCCACGGTGCCGATTTCTTCCTCTTCCCAAAGATAAATTTGCCCATGTAACCTTTTTTGGGGTCTTTGCAAATCAGGTAAATGCGGTCACGGGCGCGCAACTTAACGGACTGCTTTAGGTCCTGTACGATGGAATGCTCGACGTTGGCGGCATGTTTCTTGTCCCAAAGCAACGACGCACAACTGTCGCCGCACTCAACCGCTTCCTGGTTGTCAAGCCACCGGTAGATTCCCTCGTAGTCGCCATCTACGCCTAAATCGTATGAAATCCAAACTCGGTTCGCCATGGTAAAGCCTCCTTTTTAAGGCCTCATTATTATAGCAGTTCAGTCCGCCGATGGCGCGGGCGCGAGCATAACAGGGCCACTGGCCCGACTGTGGATTACCCGGAGTCCGGAACCGGTCGGTTATTCATCGCGGGTACCGGCGGTGCCGCAGCAACTATTGGCGCACATTCGCACCGCCTATTGCAGCCAATTCTGCCTGGCGGATAATGGGCCAGCATGGCCAGACAACCATTCAGCAAGTTTCGCTCGCGTCTCTGGAAGCTCGTCGCGATTGACCGGCAGCTTCGGGAGCAGCTCAAACGCGGCCGGCCATGCACCAAGCAATCGCTGCTGGATGAAGTGGGCGGTGATGAACGCACCCTGCGGCGGCTGTTGGAACTTATGCGCGACGACCTGGGCGCTCCAATTGAATTTGACCGCGAATTGAAGAGCTACAAATACACCAGGCCCGATTGGGTTGTGCCCAACGTGCATTTAGGAGAAGAAGAACTCCATGCGCTGGCCACAGCGGTGCAGGCAATACGGCCGATGGCTCCGGAGCCTTTTGTACAACGGCTGGATCAGTTGCTGGTAAAGCTGCTCGACGCCCTGCCCGAAGAACAGCGCCAGGAGGTGCGCCGGGCGCAGGGGCAAATAGAGTTTGTGCCCGCGCCGGTGCTTTCCAAGGGAGTGGAATGGTTTGAGCCGCTGCAACAGGCCATCGCGCAGCAGCTTAGCGTTGAGATGAGCTACTACGTGCTGAGTAAATATCAAGAGACGCAGCGCCGCTTCGATCCGTATTATTTACGCAATTACCAGGGGACATGGTATGTCGTGGGCTACGACCACCTGACGCAATACTGGCCCATTTTGAACCTTGCCCGCATTCGCGCCCTGAAAGTTGTTGATGACCCTTACCGTGTGCGGCCCTTCAGTGCGGCCGATTATTTTAAGGGCAGCCTGGGCGTTATGGTGGGCGGCAAGCCGCGACGGGTGCGCATTAGGCTTTCGGGCTACGCCGCGAGCACCGCTGCCGAACGCATCTGGCCGCCGGGCTTTACCTACAAGCCAACGGGGCCCGATACCGGCATACTATCGGGCCGGCTGGCCCATCTGACCGACTTATTGCAATGGGTATCGTCATTTCAATGCGATGCTGAAATACTTTCGGATGGCGATGGCCCGGCCGTCGCTGAACCCGGCGTTTAAAGCTCATCTTTTAATTGCCTTTGCAGAAAAAACACCTGCGGACAATATCTGTCCGCGTGGAGTTGTATAACCATTCAACAAGTGTTCAGACGTTCTGAACCTGGCCGCAGGGCCGCTTTTTTTGAGAAGGGATGTCTTTATGAAATTGTTTTTGGGTGTGGCGATAAAACTGCTGGGTGTATCTGTATTGGCCGTGGTGGCGTTGGTTATTGTGGGGGTGATGGTGCACGGATTTGCTGCTGCGGCCAGGCAGGACTCCAAAAACGATGCCATCAAAGTTGTGCGAATGTACGCCAGCCCGCCCAACAATACGCTGGTGGTGCGGTTGTTTGTTGTAAAAAACGAGACCGCCAAAACGATAACGGCCATTAAGTTCAGAGTGGTTGTGTTGAATAAGCTTAAAGAGAAGATTGACACCACCACCGTTGAGTTTGAAAAGCCTGTCGCGCCCAAGAGCACCGTGTATTGCAACGTGTACACCGTTTTTGATTCCGATGGGCTGGTCAGCGCCAGCGGCTGCAACGTAAACCACACCGACCGCCGTCTGCTGGCACTGGCCAAACAGGTAGGCTGCAAACCGGAGGATCTGCTGGTGACGAACCCGTATAAAGTCAAGGTTTTGTCGGTTGCGTACTAAGCACCCGTTGAAGGCTGAGGTGATCAGCCAGAGTTGTGTCGCGGGCGGCAGCTACGACCGACCTGGCACAACCCGCGGCAGGCTCACCCTGGTAACGCAGGCTTCCAGTCTGCAGGCCGTAAGTCGGGCGACGGGAGTTATGAGTCTGGCGTGCGAAGGAGCGTGTTTCATGTCAAACAAACAAGGTGTTGCAGGTGGGCAAGGTAACCAACATGCAACCGTGCCCGCAACTGCTGGGGTGGGCGAATCGGCGGAGGGTTTTGTGACGACGTTAAGCCAACTCAAAACGCAGTACGAAGCCTGGCGCATGAACTATGTGGATATGAGCAGCATCATAGATTGTGCTCCTCCGCCGGAGGAAGCGCAATATAGGCAGGCAATGGAGCAACTGGTGCTGGCCAGCCCCATGGTCATCGCAGCCATGGAAGACCTGCGGCAAGCGGTGCTCGCAATCTGCGGGCGATATACCGACCTGTTCTGGACGATGGTGCGCACTGAGCTTGCATTGGTTGGTATAACTATCGGGGAGATTGAGGTAACAGCGCGGCAGTTGATGCCGTATAGGCCTGTGACCGCGGAGCCGGTGCGTACGCCGGGCGATAAAAGCAAGCGTAAGATCAAGGCAAAGATATGGCGTAACCCGTTTGGCGATGAGATATGTATCAGCACGACCGTGCCCCAAAATGAAAGCAAGGCCTTTGGCAGAATCGCCGCAAAGTGGGACAGAAAAAATGATACCTGGCTTGATGCAACGGAATTGCTCGTTGAGTTCTCAAACGAAACGGTAAGTCGCTTCGTGGTCGAGCCGCAGGAGCTAAAGCGCGTAGCTGCAGCTACGGTCGAGGCGATTAAACAGTTTATAGCCCGCGTTTACGCCCAGCCGCGACGGGGGCATACGCAGAGCAGCGACGCGGCCAGCGGGCCGCAAGGGGGGAGTTAACCACAATCCCGAACACGAGTGGCGAGAAAAGGATTTCGGGACAGGTGGCCCAAAGACACGAAGATTTTTAATTTGGGCGCGGTGCGACGGTTTTGCCACAGAGGACACAGAGGTCCCAGAGATTTTTATTTAAATTTAGAGGCGCGGCGCGACGGGGGTTAACCGCATCCCGAAAGTTGGTTCCTACCCGTAGAGGCCTGTCCCGGCCAGCGCCGGGAGATTTCGGCATCCCTGCCTCAAACCCGATGGTTGGTTCCATACCCCACCGGGATTTCGGCATCCCTGCCTCAAGGCAGATGTACGCAGAGGCTTTTGGTTGCGGGGCGCTTGCGTGACGATTGGCGCGCAGAGCTGTCTTGTCCTGATGTAGGTGGGCGATCCTGAGGGTACTTCTGAAAGGTTTAGGATGCGTGAACGTATAATCAAGCGGTATAGTGTGAGCTTCAAGATGCAGGTTATTTCGGAGTTGGAGTCCGGGCGTTTTGAATCAACAAATGCTGCTCGGCGGCATTACGATAGCCGCGGCAATACGACCATCGAGAGGGTGGCTTCGCCGGTATGGCCAGAATCGCTTAGCCGTCAATATCCCGCAGAGAGATGCGGTCAAGCAAGCGGAACCTGTATTACTCAACGCCATTGGAGCTATTTATGCCATTTGCCGTGATAGATTTTGAAACCGCCAACAATAGCGACCTGAGTATTTGCGCGGTGGGCGTGGCGGTTTTTGACCAGGGCCACATGACCGACTCATACTATTCGCTGGTTCGTCCGCCCAAGGGCAGCGGCTGGTTTGATGAACGGTTTATTGCCATCCATCGCATCACACATGAAGCCGTGCGCAGCTCGCCGGAGTTTTTGGCCGTCGCCAGCGACGTATTGAGCCGGTTGGCTGCCGCGGACATGGTGCTTGCTCATAATGCCCAATTCGATATGCGCAAGCTCTACGCCACGGCTAAGCATTTTGGTGTGGAGGTTCCACCGTTTGATTATTTGTGTACCTACCGCCTTGCCGAAAAGCTGTGGCCGCAGTTGTCCAATCATCAGTTGCAAACTGTTGCTGCTTACGCTGGCCATACGTTCGACCATCACAATGCCTTGGCCGATGCCGAGGCCTGCGGGCGGATTATGGTGGCAATGATGACTCAAAAAGGTGTCACCGAACCAAGATTGCTTGCGGAGGCCGTGGGCCTCAGGCTGGCGCGGATGGCGTAGCATGCGCCGTATGTGGATATTTGCAATGATTGAATTTGAGAGTATATTCACGCGATTAGATCAGGTCGTGAGGGCGCACATTTTCCCCGCTGTGTGCCTAGCCGTATGGTTATTGCGGGGAGAAGAAGAGGAATGCTATGGGCCAGAGCTTCTATTGTGAGCACTGCGGTTCACGGTCCTCCAGTATATCAAGCCTGACCTCCCAGCCATGCTCGCGCCACCCCAATGGGCCATACAAAGGGAATCATTCCCTCTACGAAGGCGAGGAAAAAAAGGAGTACGCTTGCCGGTATTGTGGTTGCAAGAGTTCGAGCCTGTCGAGCTTGACATCACAACCATGCCCGCGTCACCCCAAGGGGGCCTTTAAGGGCGGGCACGTACCGGCGCGATGAACTGCGGTGGTGCCGAACAGAAAAGTTGATACTCAGCGGTGCAAGAGATTTGGGACGAATGTTTTGGCCAGCGTGTATCGGGCAGACGCGTTTGAGCATGGAAAAGGAGGCCTTTGTGGGGCACAACATTGAGCATCGGCCCGATAGTGGACGGAGTGCCGATAAGCAGCAGGATCGCGCTGACAGCGTCTCGCTTGCAGAAATTGCCGAATGGCAGCTTGATCCCAGAAAGGCCATGCTTAAAGTGGGCCTTCCAAAACTACAGAGAGGGTTTGTTTGGAAGCCGAGTAAGGTCATCAATCTTTGGGATTCAATATTACGTGGCTTCCCGATAGGTTCTCTGTTGCTTTCCAAAATTGGCGATATCGATAGTTCGCAAGTGAAATCCGACCAATATTGGCTGCTTGATGGCCAGCAACGCGCTACTAGTCCTTAAACCAGCGTAATTTTCCGCCTTGCCGCCTATTTTGGATGAAATATGAACCGAAACGCTCCGCTTTTCGTAAT
>JBMFVX010000054.1:0-18334 GCA_049965775.1 Phycisphaerae bacterium | reverse complement strand
TCCATGACTTCCACGGCGACTGGAACTATACGATCACGCCACGTCAACCGTAGCGGTTATTTGTTTACGCGCCCTTACTTTGGTGCTGGACAACGCACGTTATCAACACTGCAAAATGGTTCTGGACCATGCTGCCAAACACGGAATACGATTGCTGTTCCTGCCACCCTATTCTCCCAATCTCAACCTGATCGAGCGGTTGTGGAAATTCATCAAAAAAGACTGCCTCAATGGTCGCTACTATCCGACCCACCAGCTATTTCAGGCCGCCATACTCGACAGCCTTGATGCCATAAACACCCGACACAAAGACACCCTGAAGAACACCCTCACGCTCAATTTCCAAATGTTCGATAAAGTTCAGTTATTGGCCGCATGAGGTATAGCTCGCCGTACATCCTGCAATGGCCAAGGTACACCGCTGGGCGGCAGGCTGCCGTGCGGCAAGCGGTACTTGAGTACAAAAGCCGCAACGCCCAGCGAATTAAGCCACTTGGCCTCCGGATATCCCTCGCCAATGAGCCATTCCATGGCATAGCCGCCGCCGGGACAGATAACTACAGCACAGCCGTTGGCCTTGGCTGCGGGCGCGGGAAAATATTGCAACGTGGGCCAGGCATAATTAGCAACCGTTTGCTTATTTTCAGGAACCTTCAGATGCGGAAATACCGGTATAACCCGTATGCCCGCGGGGCACTGCATCGTGGGAACCCGTGCCATCGCCAGCCGAGGCAAAGCAGGCATCCCCCATGCAATAAGAACAATCAACAGCATCCCCAGATACCTTGGCATTGGCATAAAGTCCTCGCGATAGTTCATAAAGTTGGGTTCCATCAAACTCTCATAGTCGCAACGTAACAACCATTGCCGCAACGTTCAATAATTGTTCTTCTAAAAGTTTGCAGCTCACCGTGATTTACTCAAAAAGCCCATACGTCTGAGCCATCGGGCACAGTCGCCGGTCCATGCGTCTGAATCCTGGCCGGGGCGACCCAATCCAAAGCCGTGGCCGCCAACGTTAAAGAGCTTAAAATCGCAGGGCACGCCAGCCTTGTGCATGGCGGCGGCAAAGCGAATGCTGTTTTGAATTGGAACGGTGTTATCGTCCCGGGCGCAGGTGATAAAGGTGGGCGGCGTGGTTGCGTTTACCTGAAGTTCGCTGGAAAAATAAAGCACTTCACTGCGGGGCGGATGATTGCCCAACAGGTTTTGCCGCGATCCGGGATGCGTAATGGACCGCTTCATTGAAATAACCGGGTAACCTAAAACCAAAAAGTCTGGGCGTGTGCTGAACCGATTAAGGGGATCGGCGGCATTGGGATTGGCCGGAACCCAGTGCGTTCCGGCCATGGAAGCCAGATGCCCTCCCGCCGAAAAACCCATGACGCCGATGCGATGCGGGTCAATGTGCCATTGCTTCGCATGTGCACGAATAATTTGTACCGCGCGCCGCACATCCTGCAGCGGCCACGGCACGCCGCTCCGTGGGAGCTTACCCTTAGGCAAGCGGTATTTAAGCACAAATGCCGTAACACCCAGCTTATTCATCCATGCGGCGGGACCATACCCTTCCCACTGCATGACCTCTTCAACGTAACCGCCGCCGGGGCAAATAACGACGGCCGCCCCATTGGCCTTGGCCGCGGGCGCGGGAAAGTATTGCAATGTGGGCCACGCATAATTGGCTACGGTTTGCTGACTTGTGGGAACGTTTAAATGAGGAAATACCGGGATGACCTTGGCCGCCCCCGGCGGCGTGGCCGTTGCAACGGCGCTGCATACTGCAGACAGCACGCCGGCCACGAGCACTATAATGTATTGGAAACAACGGAGTGGAGTTGCCATGAACTTCTCCTGAAAAAGTAAGGCTACACCCTATTTTGAGAGCACCGTCAGGTACTTAATAATCATCAATCAATGCGCAGCGGTGCTTCACCCAAATATTCTCTTCCCGCAAAAGCCTGTATTGCGTGGTTGCCGGGTTTTTCCACACGCACGCCGCCAAATACAATGACCGATTGTTGCGGCAGTGAAGAATCGAAAAGCGGAGCCGGAGGCATCGGCTTGGAGGCGGTTATTACCTTGCCGTCAGGATCAATTAATCGCACCTCCAGCGGTGTTTCAGGCGAGCCGCCCACCCATGCGACGTATACGCTGAAATGCGGCATAGCGGCCGGAAAGGCCGTCATGCGTATGGCATGAAAAATACCGATGATATTCAGTGAGTTTAGCCGCTCGCTGTGCGCTACGACATCGCACATAAGCAGCGCCTGAAGGCTTACAGGTTTGGCGTCGGCTACCATTGCGGCCTTTCTCTATTTATATGGGCCGGTGCGTACATAGAGCCGGCGAACAGTCGGCCAGGCACCCTAAGCAGCCAACTGTAACCGGCCCATAACAAACGTGGGCGGATGCACTCGCCTGCACGGCCGCATGGGAGTTTTACCGGCAATATGGCAGAGCGTAAAGCACGCGCCGTGCAAATACTGTACGCCAAACGACGCGAGGTGGTGCGAGCGCCTTGGCCGTAAATCAAAGCCGCCGGCAAAAAGAAAAGCGGAGCACTGCAACGTGCCGCAGCGCTCCGCCAAAAACTATGTTGCCAGTTAGAACCCGCCAGCGGGCGGCCATCAGGTGCCCATGTCGTGGCTGGCGAGATATTTTTGCTGCTCAGCGGTGAGCTTGTCAATGGTGATGCCCATGCTTTCAAGCTTGAGGGCCGCAACCCATTCGTCAATTTCCAGCGGCACATCGTGCACATGCTTGCCCAGTTTGCCTTTGTTTTTCAAGGCCCATTCGGTGGCCAAGGCCTGTACGGCAAAGCTCATGTCCATGACTGAGGCCGGGTGCCCGTGCGCGGCGGCAAGGTTAATCAAACGGCCTTCACCCAACACTTGAATGCGCCGTCCATTGGCGAGTGTGTATTCATCCACAAACTCGCGGACCTGTTTGCGGATGGATTTAGCCTTTTTCTCCAGTGTGTCGAGGTCGAGTTCCACGTTAAAGTGGCCGGAGTTGCACACCAGGGCGTTGTCTTTCATGAGGTCAAAGTGTTCCTGGCGAATCACGTGCATGTTGCCCGTAACCGTAATGAACACATCGCCGATTTTGGCCGCCTCGCTCATGGGCATAACCCAAAAGCCATCCATGGTGGCTTCAATGGCGCGAATTGGATTAATCTCGGTAACGATGGTGTTGGCGCCAAGGCCGCGCACCCGAGAGGCCACGCCCTTGCCGCACCAGCCGTAGCCGCAGACGACAACTTTTTTGCCGGCAATCAGGTGGTCGGTTGCGCGAATGACTCCGTCAACGGTGCTTTGGCCGGTGCCATAGCGATTGTCGAAAAAGTGTTTGCACTGGGCGTCGTTAACCGCCACGACCGGAAACTTGAGGATGTTGGCTTTTTCCATGGCGCGCAGGCGAATAACGCCGGTGGTGGTTTCTTCCATGGAGGCGACAACATTTCCCGCCAGGTCGCTGCGGGTGGAGTGCAGCAGGCTTACCAGGTCCGCGCCATCATCCATGGTGACGTTGGGCTTGATATCCAGTGCGGTGTTCATGTGCCGGTAGTAGGTATCGCGGTCTTCGCCCTTGATGGCATAAACCGAAATGCCGAAGTCTGATACCAGCGATGCGGCATTGTCATCCTGGGTTGAGAGCGGGTTGCTGGCGCAGAGGGCGAGTTCCGCCCCGCCGGCCTGCAGGGCGCGGGCCAGGTTGGCGGTTTCGGTGGTGATGTGGAGGCACGCCGCCATGCGATAGCCGGCCAGCGGCTTTTCTTTGGCGAAGCGCTCGCGCACCATGCGCAGCACGGGCATATCCTTGTCAGCCCATTCAATGCGCTTTTTTCCCTCTTTCGCAAGCGAAAGATCCTTCACGTCGTGCTTTACAGCCATGAGATATTCCCTTTCCGGCTCAAATAAGCCATTTGTGCGCTGCCACCCGGCTAGTTGGCGGCTAGCGCTGAAACAACAGCGGGCGAACGATTGGCCCGCAAAACAAACAAATCGGGTACGGTTACGCCGGCCTCGGGCGAACGGCTTGCTCTTGCCGGCAGCGTGTGCCAGCGGGTGCCGTCAAAGCCGCTGGCAGCGAGTTGAAGCATGAGTTCCACCGGGTCAAAGCCCATGCGGCGATGCCCCATTTTTTCGCGAAACATGGTAATTTTGTGCGGCAACAGGTCTACCACCAGCAGCAGGCCTCCGGGCTTGAGCGCCCGGTGCATTTCTGCCAGCGCTACGCCCAGGTCGGCCACATGGTGAAGCACCAGCAGCACCAGCGCCACATCCAGCGTTTGGCCGGCGATGGGCAAATGCTCGAGCGAGCCTTGAGCAAGTTCCACGTTTTCGAGCTTAAGGTCAGCCACCCGGCGGCGGGCCGCTTTGAGCATGGCGGCGGATGGTTCAATGGCTATCACCTTGGCCACATGCGGGCACAACAGCGGCAGCATGGCCCCGGTGCCGGTGCCAAGGTCGCCGATAACCCACTGCGGGTTAAGCACCGCGAGCATGGCCTCAAGCTGAAAGGTGTCGCCGAACCAGCGCCGGCGGATGTTGTCCCAATCGGGCGCCAACGTATTGAAGATGCCATCCGGCCCGTCGTAGCGGCGTTCAAGCACGCGCGCGAGCCGGCGGGCATCGGTCTGCATTTGCGGGTCGTTTTTCACATAATCGCCGGCCAAGGCCCGCAATTGCTTCAGCGAGCCGCGAGCCGAAGCATCGCTTAGCCTATACAACGACGAGGTACCCTCGCGTTGCGCGGCGGTAAGGCCGGCATCGGCCAGCTCTTTAATATGTCGGCTGACGGTGGATTGCGGCGATTTAAGGGCGGTGGCGAGTTCGCCCACGCGCAGGCCTGACTGGGCGGCCTGCTCCAAAAGACGTATGATGCGCAGCCGCATGGGGTCGGCGAGTGTTCGCAGCAGCTCGGCCCATTGGGCGGTGGCGGGTTTGGCGCCGGCGGAATTGTCTGGCAATAATCCGTTCATCCGGATATAATGATAGTGTAATTTGCAGCGCCAGGCAAGCGACTGGGCAAAGCAACGTGCAGGCTATGAGGCTTTATGTATCCACTTAAGTTCCATCCGGTGTTTCAGGAACGCATCTGGGGCGGCCGCAACCTCGTTGCGGTGCTGGGCCGTCCCGTGCCGGCGTCTCTTCGCAGCCGCAACGTCGGCGAATCGTGGGAACTTGCCGATTTACCACCCGGTTCGGTCGGCAGCGACTCAGCCGGAGCCGCCAGCGACGGCAGCCTCTCAAGCACCATCGGCAACGGCCCTTTGCAGGGTCATCCGCTGCGCCGGGTGCTTAAAGAGCAAGGCGAAGAAATTTTTGGGCCAGCCAAGGCCCCCACCACCGGGTATTTTCCGCTTTTGATAAAGTTTTTGGACGCACGTCGGGACCTTTCGGTGCAGGTGCACCCCGATGCCGCCTATGTTAAAAGCCATCCCGGAACGCATCTTAAGAGCGAAGCATGGTATGTGCTTGCCGCCGAGCCGGGGGCTAAAATATACAAGGGCGTCAAGCCCGGGGTGGATGCCGCAAGCTTTAAGGCCGCTCTGGCCGATGGCACAGTGGCCAATTTGCTGCAAACCGTTGCGGTCAAACCCGGCGACTGCCATTACCTCGCATCGGGCACGGTGCACGCATTGGGCGCTGGCGTGCTGGTGGCGGAAGTGCAAACCCCCAGCGACACCACCTTTCGCGTGTTTGACTGGAACCGCCTTGGCTCGGATGGCAAGCCGCGCAAACTTCACGTGGCCGAGGCGTTAGAGGTTATCAACTTTGGCGCACCAGCTGCGGCGCTGCCGCCGCCCGCCACAGCCGCCGACAAACATTGGCAGAATACGCCTCTGGTGCATTGTGAATATTTTACGCTCCAGCGCCGGGCGCTGGCGTCAGGGGTAGAACCATTGCCCACAGGCCGGGCGTTGGTCTGGATAGTGCTCGCCGGACAGGCGCTGCTGCAGGGCGACAATCAACCCATCACCGCGATCGCGCCGGGCGAAACGGTGCTGCTGCCGGCCAAACTTAACAATCCGCGCGTTAATGTCGTAAGCCCGCTGGTTATTTTGGAGGCTGCGTTGCCTGATTAACGCTGCGGCATTTACCCGGCTGACAGGGCGTTTACACAACATCATTACTTATGAACATCAGATTGCAAAAATTCATGGCCGACTGCGGCATCGCCTCTCGCCGCAAGTGCGAAGAGCTTATTACGCAGGGGCAGGTGCGCGTCAATGGCGAAATCAAAACCACTTTGCCCATTCTTATTGACCCAGACAGCGATCAAATAACCGTGGGCGAGCAGGTGCTCGAACCCATTAAGCAGGAAACGCACGCCTATTACCTGCTGCACAAACCCAAGGGCGTACTGGTGACCAACCACGATCCCGCGGACCGCAAAACCGTCGGAGAGCTTATGACCGGCATCACCGAGAGAGTCTTTCCGGTGGGCCGGCTCGACATGGACGCTCGCGGGTTGCTGATGATGACCAATGATGGAGAGCTGGCGCACCGATTGACGCATCCGCGTTATGGCGTCGAAAAAACGTATGTGGTGCGCGTAGATGGCCGCATGGGAGCCGACGCGATCGAGCGACTGCGCAAAGGCGTATGGCTTGGACCCGAGCAGGGTGCCGGGCCGGGCGTTAAAAGCGAAGGCTTTCGCCTGCGCCTGCTGGCCCGCGATCGCCACGACACCGTACTGGAAGTGCGACTGGTGGAACGTAAAAACCGGGAAATTCGCCGCGTGCTGGCCCGCACGGGCCATAAAGTCCGCGATCTGTTTCGCGTGGCCATGGCCGAGAAAATCACCCTTAAAGGCCTTGAGCCGGGCCAATTCCGCCGGCTTACCGAGCAGGAAGTAGCGTGGCTGCGCAAGGCGACATCCGCCGATTTTCATGAGCAAAAGCGAGCCGCCACACAGGCCTGGTTTGAAAACAAGGAAATGGCCAAGGAGCGCCGCCGCATCGCAGCCGAGGCCGGCCAGCGCCGCACCGCCCCCAACCGCCCCCCCGCCGGCCGCCCGTCGGTTGCACCCGATAAACCACGGGATGGTGCCAAACGCAATTTTGCGTTAACACCACGAGCGATGGGGCGCAAGTTTGGGCCGGGCGCAAGGCGGCCGCCCCAGGGCAAGTTTGGCCGCGGGCCTCGAACTTTCGGCAAGCACAACGCAAGGCCGGGCCGCTGATTCAACCGGGTGTAAAACATGATGGATATGAACAACCACATTCTTAATGCCGCATTTGAACGCCCCATGGCGCAGCATCCATTTTTAGATGCGCTGCGCCAACGCGTGATGGTATTTGACGGCGGCCTGGGAACACAGATTTTTGAAGCCGACCTTCAGCTATCTGATTTCTGGAATCTCGAAAACTGCCCCGAAGTGCTGGTGTTGAGCCGGCCTGACGTTATTGAAGACATTCATACGCGGTACTATGCCGCCGGCTCCGATACGGTTGAAACCGATACGTTTGGTGCCAGTAAAATTGTGCTGGCCGAGTTTGGCCTGCAGGACCGTTGCCGCGAAATTAATCGCGCCGCTGCCCTGCTGGCGCGTAAAGCCGCGGATAAGTTTTCGACTCCGGGGCGACCGCGCTTTGTCGCCGGCTCCATAGGGCCGGGCACCAAGGCCATTACGCTAGGCAACACCACGTTTGACATCATGCTCGATAGCTATCAGGAGCAGGTTCGCGGCCTGCTGGATGGCGGAGTAGACGCAATTCTCATTGAAACATGCTTTGACCTGCTGCAGGCCAAGGTGGCCGTGATCGCAGCGCTCGACATCATGCGCGAACGCAACCATCGCGTGCCCATTATGGTGCAGGTAACCATGGAGACGGTGGGCACCATGCTGCTCGGCACCGAAATGAGCAGCGTAATCACAACCCTTGAAGCCCTGCCGGTGGATGTGCTGGGCATGAACTGCGCCACCGGGCCTGAACTCATGCGGCCGCATGTGGAAACACTCAGCCGCGAGAGCACGCGCTATCTATCGGTACAGCCCAACGCAGGCCTGCCGGTGCTGCATGATGGCAAAACGCATTTTCCGCTTGGCCCCGAAGAACTCGCCAAAGCGCATCGGGAGTTTGCCACCGCTTTCGGCGTTAACATCGTTGGCGGATGCTGCGGCACCACGCCCAAACACATCGCAGCCGTCGCGCAGGCTGTCGCCGGCCTCACCCCGGCTCTGCGCGGCATGTTTGGCGCCCCCATCGTTGCCGCCACATCGGCGGTGTCGTCGCTATATGCATCGGTGCCGGCGCGGCAGGATAATTCGATCCTTATTATTGGCGAGCGCACCAATACCAATGGCTCCAAAAAGTTCCGCGATTGCCTGCTGGCTCAAGACTGGGACCAACTGGTGTCTATCGGCCGCGAGCAGGTTAAAGAAGGCTCGCATGTGGTGGATGTTTGCGTGGACTATGTCGGCCGCGAAGGCGTACCCGACATGCACGAGGTGGTGCGGCGCTTCGCCAAAGAAGTAACCGCCCCGCTGATGATAGATTCCACCCAGCTTGATGTTATTGAAGCCGGCCTGCAGGTGGCGCCGGGCAAGTGCATTGTCAATTCCATCAACCTTGAAGATGGCGAAGAAAAGCTCGCCAAAATGGCCGGCTTACTCAAGCGATACGGTGCGGCTGTTGTCGCCGGAACCATTGACGAAGACAAAGTTGAAGCCATGGGAAAAACCGCCGACCGCAAGGTGGCCATTGCCCGCCGGCTTTACGAGCTTCTGGTTAAAAAGTACGGCATACCCGAAACCGATATCTACTTTGATCCGCTGATATTTCCCATCGTCACCGGACAGGACGAAGTGCGCCGCCTGGCACTCGAAACCATTGATGGCATCCGCCGCATCACAGCCGAGTTTCCCAACTGCCATACCACACTGGGCCTCTCCAATGTTTCGTTCGGCCTCAAGCCCTATGCACGACTGGTGATTAACAGCGCGTTTTTTAACGAGTGCGTGAAAGCCGGCCTTACCTCGGCCATTGTGCATGCGAGCAAAATATTGCCGCAGAATAAAATTGAACCCGAACATTACCAATGGGCGATGGACCTTATTTATGACCGCTCCACCGCCGATTACAACCCGCTGGGCTTGCTGAGCACGCTGGGCGCTCCCGCCCGCGAGGCCGACACCACCGAGCAGTTGCCGCTGGAAGAAAAACTCAAACGCCACATTATTGACGGCGACAAACAAAAGCTTTCGGCACATTTGGATGAGGCGATGCAGAAGTATGCGCCGCTCGACATCATCAACGACCACCTGCTCGCCGGCATGAAAGTGGTCGGCGAATTATTCGGCAGCGGGCAGATGCAGCTCCCGTTTGTGCTGCAAAGCGCTGAGGTTATGAAAACCGCCGTCGCCTACCTGCAGCCATTTATGCCCAAGGCGCAGGGCCAGAGCCGCGGCGTCATGGTGCTGGCCACCGTCAAAGGCGACGTACACGACATCGGCAAGAATCTGGTGGATATTATTCTCTCAAACAATGGCTTTACGGTGCACAACCTTGGCATTAAGCAGCCGATCGCCAATGTTATTGAAGCCGCCAAACAGCACAACGCCCATGCCATCGGCCTCTCCGGCCTGCTGGTAAAGTCTACCCTTGTCATGCGCGACGACCTGCAGGAACTCAACCGTCTGGACATTAACGTACCGGTTGTTCTGGGCGGCGCGGCGCTGACGCGCAAATATGTTGAAAAGGACCTTCGCGCCATTTATCAAGGGCCGCTGTTCTTTGGCAAAGACGCTTTTGAAGGCCTCAAGGTCATGGATCACATTACAACCGGCCGCATGGAGCAAATTCTTGCCGAAACCGGCGAGTCACCAGACCGCATCAGCGCCTTGTGCAAAGGCGGAACTGTGGCTGTGGTCGAGCCGCCGGTGCTCACAACCGGCCCGCAACCCGATGACTATACGGTTTCAGACATTCGCCACGACAACGTCATTCCGGCGGCGCCTTTTTTAGGCTCGCGAGTGGTGCACGACATTCCCGTTGATGCAGTGTTCCCGTACATAGATGAAGTGGCTCTGTTTCGCGGGCAGTGGCAGTTTAAATCGGGCAATATGCCGCGCGACGAGTTCCGCAAGTGGACCGAGTCGCATGTGCGGCCCATTTATGAACGCATTAAACAAAAGTGCCGCGACATGAACCTGCTGCATCCGCAGATTGTTTATGGCTACTTTGCGTGCAACAGCGATAAAAACGACCTGATTATTTACGAACAGGATGGCAAGACGGAGCGGCTGCGTTTTCATTTTCCACGGCAGACCGACAAAAAGCGCTGGTGCCTGAGCGATTTCTTCCTGCCGAGGGAATCGGGCCGCACCGATGTTGTGGCCATGCAGGTGGCCACAGCCGGGACCGATGTCGCCGCGTACGAGAAGGAATTATTCCACAGCGGCGATTTTACCGAGTACCTGTACATTCATGGCATGGGCGTGCAGATTGCCGAGGCCTTGGCCGAAATGTGGCACAAGCGCGTGCGTCAGGAATGGGGCCTTGCCACAAACGACGGCCCGACGATGCGCGACCTATTTGCCTGCCACTTCACGGGCTGCCGCTACAGCTTCGGCTACCCGGCATGCCCCAACCTTGAAGATGAGGACAAACTCTTTGCCCTGCTCGAGCCCTCGCGCATAGGCTGTACGCTTTCCGACAGCCATATGATTCAGCCCGAACAAAGCACCTCGGCCCTGATCTGCCACCACCCGCAGGCGCGGTATTTTAATGTGTGAACGCTGGGGATAAATGCGCAGAGTCGGCACGCAGAGCCGGTATCTTAAGCCAGCCAATCGGGGCCGCATATTTGGTAGGTTTTCTCGGCGTTATGTTTTAATTCGCGCACAGACATTGCCAATCTACGAAAAATGCTTACCAGCGCCGATTTTTTTTCGCAGAGCCTGTTTGCAAGAAAAACGTTTACGCTTTGGCCGCTTTACGAATAATCGTGCCGTGTTTTACAATAAACCGTCTTTGTAGAGTCCTATAATGCGGCATTGACGATGCGCCGTACCATGACACCACACACTGCTTTGGCGACCATCTTGGCATACGCCTTTATCGCAGACCCGACGATTGCAGAGTAGTTTATTGGCAACCCACTGCCTCCGTTGGATAACCCACATTAAATGAGCGCTAATTAATAAAACCGATTGAGAATATCTCACCAGAATGGCGGTGCAAAATAAAATTGCAGGTTCATATATGTACAGTTGAAGCAATACCGCATGCAGTCCCGACTGCAGCGACGGATCGCCCCGCCGCACGGCACCTGACAGCCGGCCGTTGGCTATCCGACCGACGCTGAAAACTCAAACGCATGCTGCCTTTGTGGTTCATGCAGGTCGAGTCCATGGGCGACAACCAAATCATCGGGCAGCGGAAGCGACTCAAGCGCCCGAGGCTCAACCTTTATGGCATCGCCACCATACGACTTGCCGACCATCCGCAGGTTATCCACCGTCCGTGCGTGTGACAATACTTGCCAAAGTCGCTCTATAAAATCGCTGTCGTCAAGAACAGGGTATATACACAGAAGACATGTTAGAGGAACAACGCCTGCGAGATTGCGGATGAAGCGGGCGCGACGTCTTCCCAGATACGCGAACATAATCGGAGGAACCTTGCGCACCTCCATCCGATACCAAGGATTGCGCGTTCGGATAAGCGTCTTGGCCGGAAGGCCCCGCCGCTCGCCCTCCTGCAGGTATTGCCTTATCGCGCGAGGCAAATGCGCTAATGCCCACCCATTAACATTGAGCAAATGGGTCGGCCGCCCTTGCTTTTCAAGACGCACCACGTCAGTTGGAGTAAACAACTCGCCTTGGATATCGCGAGTACGGCCAACCGCCCTGACTAAGAACGATTCTGGAATACGAAGCTCGGCGGCTCTCGCCCCGGTCATAAAGAAGAAATCGTTGTCTCCGGTAACAATACCTCGCATGACGCGGGCAAAATCACCCAACCGATAACGGCCTAAGCCAATAAGGTTGGGTTCCCGTGAAAGCCCGCTCTGCAAAGCCTCCGCCACGGAGCGATCGTGTATTTGTATAGCCTCATTGGAGGTGACGGGCGCTCCAGCGAGCATTTTTGTTAGATCCTCGACGGCGGATCGCCGCAGGCATTTTACCCATCTAAACTTTTCCGCAGGCCGCTCGTTACGAATGCAAAATATCAGAGCGTTCGCGTCTACTTCCGGGAAGGGTGCTGCCTCGCTTGCAAAGGCAACGACGATATCAATCCGATAATTCGTTGTTATCCATCGCCACAGGCGCGGCGCAAATACGCCCTCACAAATATCCGCCGACACAATGAAACTTAGCCGTCCGCGGACCGTCAAGTGCTGTAACGCCTGAATAAGGAAATAAACATGTAATCCGGCGCGGCCATCTATTGACCCTCCAATCGCCGTCCTGGCCATGTGACCAAGAGCCTGCTTGGCTGCGACACTCAGCCTGTGGTGCCGTATGTAGGGTGGATTGGCTACGATGGCCTCGAACTTCTGGGCCGGCGGCGACAGAGTAAAGTCTTTGATTTCAATACCACGAACGTCTTGCTGACTCAGCCCGGACTCAATCGCCTGCGACACGACGGCAGGGTCGATATCGCGGCCCAGCAGCTCCAGCGAAAACCCGTTCGCTTGGGCAAATCGCTTGGCGGCTCGCCAAAAAGCACCGGCCCCCACTGCCGGGTCTAAGAGTTGAGCAGGCCGCTCGTGGAGCGCGTAGGCCACCATAAAATCGGCCACCCAATCAGGCGTCCAAAACTGGCCCTTGCTGCGAAGTTTCTCGCGCCCGATCTTGGCGCTCGCCAACCTGTTGGCTGTTGCTGAACTCATCGCGTCACCCCGATCGCATCCAACACTTTCAGAGCATCGGGGAGCAACTGAGTCCTGCCGCCCAAGAAACGAACATAAGGCAGAATGTGCCCATTTTTATCTATAATGTGATCGGCACCCAACGACGGCTCTTCAACGGTTTCGGCCAGTCTGTATGCATATTGGTGATATATTTTATGAATGGTTTTGCGCGTCGTGGCTCCCCCCGGAGCTTGATACACCTGCTCTGTAGGGGCAATCTTACCAGATGAGAATAGCGACTCGGCATCGTTAAGCGAAATGCCGAAGGCCTCGTCGTAGAAAGCATGCCAGATGTGAATGGGAACACCTCTGCGATCCTGCCAGGCCCGCAATGGTTGCCGGTCTTCCTCCTTGATTATAATGGTCGGCAGCACAGCGCTCTTTTTTAAACCTAGCTGGCCGCCAAGCCGGCGCTGCGGAGTCAGGGCCCGATTATAATCCGGCATCTTGCGGGCATACCAAAGGCTGTTTTCACACTCAACTGCCACAACCGCCAAATCGAGCAATGCCCGCATTCGGTCATCTTCCTCAGGCGTGAACGGCAACTCTGATTGGCCGTTCAATGAATTGATAATCTCATTGACCTGTTGCAAATGACGGCTGCGGAATACCATCAAATCCGGCCGTTTCAAGTTGCCAAGCCCCGCCTTCTCAAGCCGCTCAAAATACAGTTCGAACGCTCGCACATCGTTATCCGGCGCGGTGCCGCTCGGCCCATACGGCTTGGCGAAGTATCGCTCGGTTGCATTGACCGCGTCAGAAAGCCTTTGCTCGCTCCAAACGCCCTGTGACCAGCGCATGAGAAAGTCACTGCCCCGGAGACGACGCGGGTTTAGCAGAAAGTCGGCCCACGGGATAGCGCCAAACCCATCGAGTCTGCTGTACAAATCGGCTGCAGCAAGGGACAAGGCGCGTTCGAAGGCGTGTTCCGGCGGCAGGCCAAACTCAGCACAAGTGTTGCGAATTACAGGCTTCAACCGCAGAACCCTCAAAATCAATACGCCAAGCGGGCCATCATCCGCATCAAACAAGCCAATCGCGGCTGTGACCGAGGCATGACACTATTATAGCGCTTAACGAAGTCTCGTGCACGCCGCAAATATAACCCGCAAATCCTCGCGTAGCCCTTTCAGCCATGCGCGCCATCGCTTACACTTTATTTTGTTAATCGTTGCAGGAGTTTTTATCGTGCTTTCTTGGAATTATAGGAAGGACAACCCGCATAAGATGCCAACTTGGTACTTTGCAGACTGCCTGCACCTTGACTACAGCAGTGCCGTTCGCGCGGATGCCGGCAAGCAGTATTGTTCAATATGCCCGCGCTATTGGTATATCAACGCCACTATCGCGTGCATAAAATGCGGCGAGGAGTTTTGCTTTACCGCAGCCGAGCAGAAACATTGGTATGAGGACCTCAAATTCTGGGTGGACTCCTTTCCCAGGCACTGCCCGGCGTGTCGCAATGCGCGACGAAGGTCTCAAGCTCTTCGTCGCGAATACGACCGCGACATTGGGGCGGCGCTCCGCAGCCGTGACATCGCCGACAAACAGCGCCTAGCCCGCGTAATTGATGATCTATGTGAACTCGGCGTTACCTTGGCGCCAAAAGTTATCGAGGCTCGCCAAACGCTCGCAAGGCAAATCCTCAGACGCCAAGCCGGCGGCGGCGGAAAAACAGCACAATAAGCTCACGAGAAACACAGTGATATCAATGCCCCCGCTATAGTGGGCTAGGTCGGAGCGCAAAATGAATGCAACTTGGGAAAAGAAGGCGGCTTGATTGGTTTAACGTTCCCATATAGAAGTCAAGAACCTCGCCGTGCAGGTACTGGCAACGCCAACTGCAGACGACACAAATGAACGCAGATTTGAAAAGGCGGCAAAATGCAGGCGAAAGTTTGGCGAAGTAAATTGCAGGCCGAAGGTCCAACGCTCTTGGAGGCTAATGACGGGGATGCCGGTATAAAACCCCTGATCTAAACTATCATCTGCGCCCATCAGCGCCATCCGCGGTTAAACTCGGAGATCAAAACCGGGACGCAGCCAAGTCGCATCACGAAATGAATGCGACTTTGAAAAAGAATGTCATTTCTGGAGAATAACTTCCATGCGAAATATAACGACCATCTGCCTCAAACTGTTAATTGCCCCCATCACAATCTGCACTCTTGCGATCTTCGCCAACCTTGCCTCTGCCGCTGCGCCGGGGAGCACCGCCGCGACCAGTACCATCCCGGCACCCGACACCCGCGCCGCAGCGTATGCTCTCCAAGCCCAGCTTCAGCACGCGATGGCCAAGGCTGGATACTGGCAGCAAGTCGTCCGCAAACCCAATGGACATTTACACCATGAATATCTCATTCCCGGCGCAGACTATTTCCAGCTTTTTGACTGGGACACCTACTTTATGGGTGTTGCACTCAGCTATGCCCACCGCGGTAAAGCCCTGTTAGGTTCGGTGCAGGATTTTCTCCATTTTACGGACCACCACTCGTTCTACCGGGGCTACACTCCCCGCGAGGTGACTGGCCAACGCCTCATTGCCTTGCCGGAAATGTGCAAACCTTTTTTGGCCCAAATGGCTCTGCGTGCCAGCCTGACGATGCACAACGTGGCCTGGCTCAAACCATATTATCAGCGCCTTGCTGACACGCTCTGGTACTGGCACAGCGCCCGGAGCACCCCCGACGACCTGTTCACTTGGTACGACGGCGTTGAGAGCGGCGTGGACAATAACCCAGCCGTATCCAGCGCACCGGCTGATCGTACCGAGGGTGTGGACCTGGCGTGTTACATATACCGCGAGTATCTGGCTATGGCCGACTTGGCGAGTCTTTTGCACAAGACCGCCGATGTCCAGCGCTATCAACAACTGGCAGGGCAACTCAAGCATCTGATTCAAACGCGGCTCTGGGACGCCCGCGCCGGCACGTTTTATAACCGCGACAGCCGCACCGGCCAATTCATCCGCGTGCCGGAATGGACCAATCTGGTGCCCCTGTGGGCACACGTGGCGACCCCGCAACAGGCGCACATCCTTATTACACGCTATGTGCTTAACCCACAGCAATTCTGGACGCCTTTTGGCATCCGCAGCCTGGCGCCAAACACTCCTTGGTATCATCCTATTCACGGTTACTGGCAAGGCCCGATATGGGTGGTCAGCGACTATATGGTAATGCACGGCCTGCTCAACTACGGCTACACCGCAGCCGCCAAGCGCCTGGCACCCAACACGGTAACCACCCTTCTGGCTGACATAAAAACACCGGCGGCCTGCACGTAACCTATGACCCCAACACTGGCAAAGGCCAAAACCAGGGCTTCTTCAAAAGCTGGAATTTACTGGGCGCCTACATAATTCAAGATGCCTACACCGACCAAGATGCCGCCGCCATACCCACTGTGAAACAACTCATGGCCGCATGGGCCAAACAGATTGTGCAACAACCTTAAAGGGCAAAGCCGTACACTGCTTATCAACAACCGGCAAAAGGTTCCGCGCGACGTGCTGGATGCCACCTTGGCCACGATCTACAAGCCTTGGCTCTCACCGTCGGAGCATGCCGCCGGCACTGTTATGCGTAAAACGGCCAATCGCGGATGTGCGGTCTTGGTTCGCCGGCTTCCACAATACGCTCTATAAGGCGATTGCGCAAATGTGCGGTAACTTCGCGCATGGAGCGATGGCCAATGTAATTTAGCAGGATTCCGTCAGGCCATCGCGTGTCAACGCGGCCCACCATGTTGAGCAACTGGTGCGGATCCGCCCGGTTGTTGTAAAGCTGATAGTCCTGATAATGCATGCTGCTAGGGTCACTACTAATGTGAGCATCCGGCGCCAAAGCTGCGTACGTCCATTCGGGGGTGCGCAGAACCCGGGCGATCTGCGCTTCGCTGGTTTGTATCAGCACCTCATTGCTCCACGCTTCTCGCGCTTTTTCATCCGTAACCAGCGGAAGAAAGCTCCGGCCCTGCATGCACGCGGGTGTTTGAATGCCAGCCATATCGAGCACCGTCGGCGTAATGTCTATCATGCTTACAAGTTCGTTTATAACTCGCCGGTTGTTGAATCCCCCTCCATTAATCATCAAGGGCACGTGAACAGAGCTATCGTGCGGGCTTCGCTTGTACTCTGAATTGCGCGTCCGGAAGTGACAACCATGGTCACTTAAAAATATCACGATAGTGTTCTCTTCGAGATTTTCTTCACGCAGCGTTTTGAAGATGCGACCCAGCGACTCATCAATCGCCTTGATGCAGCCGTAGTAATTGTTCATTTCATACTGCCAGTCGCCCGGAAAAAAACGCAGGTCCTGCGGCACATAACAACTTCGAAAAGCCTTTTCATACCCATGCGGCGGTACAAATCCGAACACGTCGCCGTGTTCGCAGGGGCCATTTTGTTGATGTGGCTCAAGTTGTGAAATCACCAATAAAAACGGCTTTTCATGCTTTTGCCGAAGGAATGTTTCAGCATGACGCGTCAAAAAATCCACGCGATATTCTCCGTGGTCGTACCGAACGGGCTGATCATCGTTATCCCAGAAACAACTGTTGTAAGGTTGCGTGCTTGATTCCGGGGCGTTGGCTCCGAGCCACATGCCCGTAAAGCCACCGCGATACTTCGCGGGCACCGCTGCGGGGCCTACCTTGCCATAAGGAGCCAGATGCCACTTGCCAATATAGTTGGCGGTGTAACCATGACGCGTCAATTCAGTCGCCATTGTTACGGCATCCGGGCGCAAACCAGGTCCATTCTTCCATACGCCCGTGGTGGTGGCATATTGCCCGGTCATCCAGCAGGATCGGGAGGGAGCACAAAGCGGCTGGTTTGTAATAAAATTGGAAAAGACCGTGCCTCGGCGGTACATGGCATCAAGGTTGGGTGTAAAATCCATCGGGTTTAAGCCTGCCGCACATATACAGTCCCAGCGGAACTGATCCGAATGATAAAAAATGATATTGGGCCGCCGGGCCGGCACTTGGCTTTGGGCCACTGATGCCGCCTGCACAGCCTCAATGCCCACCGCCGGCGCCGCAGCGGCCAAGGCCGATCTTAAAAGAAAATCTCGTCGGGTAGATCCGCTCCCGTGCGATTTTGCGACTGGTTGTGAATCCGTGGAATCTGAAGCTCGTGAGTCATCCCGCATCATTTTATTAGCTCCATTTTTGCAAAGCCATATCGGCCCGGTACATCACATAGCGCAATGTTAACGCGTAGGCAACTTTAGGCCAAACTAAAAGGCTCTTCGGGCAATCGAGTGGGTAAAAAAGCGTGTTTTTGCCCTGACGCATGAGTATATATGATTATGATCCGTGGCGAACTATAACAGAGAGAACTTTTAGTCGGGAGGTATTGGAGCCAATGGGTGGATTGAGCTGGAAGTCGGATGCCCGTTGCCGATCAGGTCTCCGCTGGAGCCCTAAGGGCGCAGGGCGTTCGCCTCCGTGGCCGGCGG
>JBMFVX010000053.1:0-18376 GCA_049965775.1 Phycisphaerae bacterium | reverse complement strand
TAAAAAAACGCACCCGTCCGAACCCGACAGTACCTTAGGCGTCGGTACTGATTGTCCAATTCCGGCTGAACCAAGACTAAATCGAGCAGGCTCTCCGGGTGATTCTGAAACTTTCCGGCGGGGCAACCTACAAGCCGGGCCGGGAACGCGGGACCTTCTGCCTCAGGACACTCGACGAACTGCTGCGGGACCAGCTGGTTGTTGATGTTATCTCGGACGACGTTGCATTATATTTCCGCGTGGTGCTTACGGACCAGCGCGGATGGAATCTGCGAAATCACCTTTTGCACGGCATCCTGCCGCCAAGCAGTCTCGGTTACGCGTCGTCCGACCGGCTCCTCCATATAATGCTGCTGCTCGGAGGGTTGCGGGCCGCCCCAAAGCCCAGCCCATAAATCCCATTTCACCACCCCGCCAGCCAGGCTGGCAACGGCGGACGCCGAACGGCCAGGGAGCGCATTTCAGAGGTCGCATTCCAAATAGCATGGCAGTCGTGCCGCGGCCAGTGCCGACCCGCAATATCGGCCAAGAGTGCGGGTTGCAGGGCAGTTACCGCTGGCGAGCCGGTGGATAAATGTTGGGGTTTGGGGCCGCATCACGCTCCGAACCGCGGGCGAGGGTTGGGCAGCTTCAAATGTCAGCCATTTGGCGCACTGCTTTGTGAAATCTTCACGCGCCGTAAATCTATCGAAACACTCCCCATGGAGCGACGAGCCTTATCGAGAAGACGTACACGAGTTGGGAGAACTGAAGGTTCTGCACATTTCGCGCGGCGTTTTGTTTTGGCGGCCGGGGGCATCGGGGGCATTTCGATCTGCAGGGTACGGCCGAGGGCGGCGGCGATTTTTTGCAGCATCGAGAGGGAATGTCCCGCGTAATCAGCATCTTCGAGTCGGGCAATCACCGGCTGGCGGGTGCCGATCAGGGCGGCGAGCTGGGCCTGGGTAAGGCCGGCATCGGCTCGCGCATCGTAAATGAGTTGGGCCACGCGGGCATTGGTGCGACTGATCTCAATGCTTTGAAGCAAAGAAGGGTCGTCCCCGGCCATACGGTTCAAAATTGCGACGGCATCGCTGCTGCGCTTAGCTTGTACGCCACCTTGGCTTTGATTTCGGGTCTTTATCATAAGGTTACTCCGCAATAGTATGGCATCAAGTATCTCGCGTGAATGTCTACCTGCATATAATACTTTTATTATATTCCCAGCCAAAATCCTTAGCACCGCCTCAGTTCAGCTTCCGCCAGAATGCCCAACTGCTCCAGAGCAGCGTGACGGCAGCAATGAGCAATAAAGGCCAAAGCTGCGGCCAGATGCCGCTCAGGCCGTAGGCCTGCAGGTACACCTCGTGAATGAGGGTGACGGCATAGCGCAGGGGGTCAATCAGCGTTATGTGCTGCACCAAAAGCGGCATGGAGGTGATGGGTGTGGTGAGGCCCGAGAGAATGGCAAACGGCACCATAAACAAGAAGGTGCCGAGCATGGCCTGCTGCATGGTGGCGGTAAAGGTCGAAACAAAAAGGCCCACACCGATGGATGCCAGCAAAAATATGCCAAGCCCCAGATATAAAACGCCGTAGGAGCCGGCAAAGGGAATGCCGAACCAGAATCGGGCCACCAGCAATGCCGCCGTGGCCTGGCCGAGGCCGATGAGCAGCGTCGGCACACACTTGCCTATGATAATTTCGAGCGGGCCCATGGGCGTTACCAGCAATTGATCGAGTGTGCCTTGCTCGCGCTCGCGTGCCACCGACATGGCCGTGAGCAAAATCATCTGCAGCAGCGTCAGAAGGCCGATGAGGCCGGGGACAATATCCCAGCGTGATTCGAACTCGGGGTTGTACCAGGCGCGCACCACCGCATCAACGGGAGCGGCCGGTAAATGGTTGGCGGCACGCCATTGGTTGTTAAACGCGCTGATAATGCTGTTAAGATAAATGAGCGCTGTGCCGGCCGTGTTGGAGTTGCGGCCATCCACGAGGACTTCAACGCGGGCATTGCCGCGGTTGGTGAGGTTGCGCTCAAAATCTTCGGGAATTTCGAGCACCATCATGACTTTTTTGTTGTCTACCCAACGGCGGACCGCAGCCGGGCTTGAAACATCACCTGCGTACCAAAATACATTCGAGGCCCGCACATCGGCAATTAACCGGGTGGCGGCGGGACCGTGGTCCTGATCCCAGACGGCAAAGCGGGCCTGGTGCAGATCAAACGAGGCGGCATAGCCGAAGACAAACATCTGCAGCAGCGGCGGAACAATAATGGTCATGCGACTGCGCGGCTCTTTAAAGACCGTTGCCAGCTCTTTGAACACCAGGGCTATAATGCGCAGCAGCACGTTCACGTTATAAGAGCCTCTTACGGGTTTTAGCGCGGGTTAAGGCCAACAGCACCACGGCCATGACGAGCAGCACAGCGCCGTTGGGCAACAGCACGGCCCACACATCGCCGGCGAGAAATATTGTTTGCAGGATGGCAACATAGTAGCGCGCCGGCACCACAAAGGTGACGGCCTGAATAAACGACGGCATGCTGCGCAAATCGAAGATGAAGCCCGACAAAATAAAAGCCGGCAGAAATGTCACAAGCATGGCCACCTGTATGGCGACAAACTGATTTTTAGCAACGGTTGAAATCAGCAGCCCCAGGGCGAGCGCCACCAGCAGGTAAAGCCCCGAAGCGACCGCAAGCACCCAGATAGACCCCATCAGCGGAACCTTGAAAAGGACAGTAGCACTGAAGATACACAAGGCCAGCCCGATCATGCCGAGCATGAAATAGGGAATGGTTTTGCCGAGAATGATTTCGCCGGCGCGTACCGGCGTAACGAAGAGCGACTCCATAGTACCGCGCTCCCATTCGCGTGAAACCACCAGTGCGGTCATAAGGGCGCCGATAAGGGTCATGACCAGCACAATAACACCCGGCACAAGAAACAACCGGCTGCGCATGGCATCGTTAAACCACACGCGGCTTTCGATTGTTGCGCCGGGCTGCCACACCACACCGAGGCGGCCGGCCTGCTGCTGCGACCATTGCTGAATAACGCTTGTGGCGTAACCTTGAATCAGCCGATCACGGTTAACGTCGGCCCCCTGCACTAAAACGGCAACCTTCGCCCGCCTGGCCTGAAAATCGCGCGAGAAGCCCTGGCGGATCCAGACAATGCCAAGCACCTGCCGCCGCTGCAAAAGGCTTTCCGCAGCATGAAGCGTAGGGACGGTTTGCGGGTCAAAATAGCGCGTCAGGCGAAAGCTGCCCGCGAGGCTTGTGGCCGCCGGCGAAGAGCCTTCCACCACCAGCGCAATGGGCACCTGCTTAATGTCGAGCGAGAGGCCATAGCCAAATAACACAATGAGCACAATGGGGAGCACAATTGAAATAGCAATACTGCTTGGGTCGCGTAATATTTGAACGCTTTCCTTATAAACCAAAGCAATAGTACGCCGTAGAGAGGCGAAGGCCGGGGGCGGCGAATGGGGCATTGGGGCGCTCATGCTTTGCCTCCAGCGGCCGCTGCGGATGTTTCGACGATCGCGATAAAGGCATCTTCCATGGTGGGCAATTGCGAGCCTTTGGCAGCGGCGTGACTACGCACCTCAGCAGGCGAACCTTGCGCCAGAATTCGCCCGTTGTTAAGGATGATGAGGCGATCGCAATATTCGGCTTCTTCCATAAAGTGGGTGGTGACGATTACGGTAACTCCGCCTTCGGCCAAGCTGTTGATGCGCTGCCAAAACTCGCGCCGCGCCAGCGGGTCTACGCCGGATGTAGGCTCGTCGAGAAAGAGCAATTCAGGTTCGTGCAACAGGGCGCAGGCCATCGCGAGCCTCTGTTTGTAGCCGCCCGGAGCCGCCCCACTGAGTATTTGCAGGTATTCGGCAAGCTCAAATTCTTCGATGGCCCAGGTCAGTCGCGCACGGCGTCTTCGGCCGTGCAGGCCATAGGCACTGGCAAAGAATGCGAGATTTTCAGCCATGGTAAGGTGGCCATAGAGCGAAAACTTCTGGGCGACATAACCGAGTCGCTGGCGGGCGGCAGCGCCGGCGCGGCGGGCGTCAACCCCGGCGACGCGCAGCGTACCCGATGAGGGCGGCAGCAGGCCGCAAAGCATGCGGAAGGTGGTGCTTTTTCCGGCGCCATTGGGGCCGAGCAAACCGAAAATTTCGCGGCGGCGGACGGTGAAGCTCACGTGGTTAACGGCGATAAACTCGCCGAAGCGACGGACAAGATCGTGTACTTCGACGACGGGGTCCTGGCTGCCGGCGGAATTATTGATCTGGTCTTTGCCGGTGGTTTGGGTGGAGGTTTGCACGGTTGGGCCTTTGCGACCGGGCGCATTGGCCGACGCCTCGCTGTGTGCTTTTTGGGGCAGCGTGATCATAAAGCCATCTTCAAATCGCGGGGCCGCCGCCTGCGGCATAAGGTTGGCAAGCGGGTCTATGGTTTGCGAGCTTGGTGCTGTTACACAACGCACCTGCCCGCCTTCGGGTACGGCATCTACAATTCCCGGCTGGGCCATGAGCCGGGCCTGCATAAAGCGCGGCGTTTGGCCGGCGGGCGGGCTGACCCGAAACACGCGCCCGGCGGCAAGCTCGCGCATGGCCTTGGGCGGGCCGGCACTGATGACGCGACCCTCATAAAGCACAAGTGCGGTGTCACACCGCTCGGCTTCGTCGAGGTATGGGGTGCTCATGAGAACGGTAAGGCCATTGCCCCTAACAAGGCGTGTGATAATTTCCCATAGTTCGCGGCGCGAGACGGGGTCTACGCCCACGGTTGGCTCATCGAGCACCAAAAGCTCGGGCGTACGAACCAGCGTGCAGGCGAGGCCGAGCTTTTGCTTCATTCCGCCGCTGAGTCGGCCGGCAAGGCGATGCATAAACGGGGCCAGAGCAGTCATTTTCATGAGCGGTTCGTAGACGGCGGCGCGCTGGCTGGTTCGCACGCCGTGAAGGTTGGCATAGAGGTTGAGATTTTCTTCAACGGTAAGGTCTTCATAAAGGCCGAAACGCTGGGGCATATACCCCACAATAGCCTGCACCCCGGCCGGGTTTTTGATGGCATCGAGACCGGCGACTTGGATAGAGCCTTGGTCGGGCATGATTAAGCCGGTAATCATGCGGAGCAGCGTGGTTTTGCCGGCGCCATCCGGCCCGACGAGCGCTGTGACCGTGCCGGGCTGCGCCTCAAGTGAAATATCCACCACGGCCCGCAACATGGAACCGTTCTTGCGGCGAAAAGACCGGTGGACATTGGCACACCGAAGCTTGGCAGTTGATGCATCGGCCATGGTCACGGTTGGGTATCCCCATGTTTTACCTGAGTTTGAGACGCAGCGGCAGCGGGCACGAATTGATCGAGATGCAGCACCACAGTAGCGGGCATGCCCAATCGGAGCTGATCGTGCGGGTCGTGTACAAAAACGCGTACCTGATAGACCAGGTCGGTTCTGAGCACCGTGGTTTCAACTGTTTTTGGAGTAAACTCGGCCGTTGGCGATATAAAACCGATCCAGCCTTTGAACGCGTGATGCGGAAAGCTGTCTACTTCAACAGTGGCTTGCTGCCCGAGGCGTATACGGCCCAGGTCGGGTTCGGCAACATAGGCGCGCACCCACTTGGGATTTTCAATGGCGATGGAAAAGACCGGAGCGGCCGGTGAGGCCATATCGCCGGGTTCCAGCAGGCGTTCGCGCACGATGCCATCCACGGGGCTGAAGAGTTTGGCATCGGCAAGTCGCACACGGGCGAGGGCTACATTGGCCTGATCGGCTTTGAGTTGGGCCTGGGCCTGGCGAATATCTTCGATACGCGGGCCAAGCACGGCGAGCCGCCATGATTTTTGCGCGGCGATCATTTTGTAATGAGCAACCTTAAGTGCGGCGGCGGCATCGTCTACTTTTTGACTGGTGATATCGCCGGTGTGCAAGAGCTTACGATAGCGATCGTAGAGTGTTTTGGCGTTGACGGCATCAGCATCGGCCGCAAGCAGTTGGGCATGGGCGGCGGCAATTTCCTGTGGGCGGGAGCCGGCCTTCAGGCGATCCACCACTTGCTGCTGCGCGGCCAACTCGGCGACGGCCTGCTGCAGAGCGGGCTGGAGACGGCTGGTGTCGAGCGTGGCGAGCAGTTCGCCGGCATGAACATGGTCGCCTTCCTGAACTATTTCAGTATTGATGCGCTCGGAGTTATTAAAAGCGAGGTCTACCTGGCGCGTATCAACATTGCCGTAGAGCAGCAAGGTATGACTGTTGGCGGGCGGCTTACGAAAGTAAAAAAACCAGATCGCCGTGCCGGAGGCCACAAGCAGCAGCAGGATCATCATTCGCAGCAATCGCTTCTTCATAACATCACCTATTTATCCACAAGTATACAGGCTCTCTGATTTACTTTCTTTACCTTGTCATTCATCGCGTTGCGGGCGGCAAATCGCGGCTTTTACCCCGCTGGCTGCCCGATTGGTTTAACGGCATATATCTTAACCGAGGCTGCGTATTCATTTACATCGTACCGTCGAAGCAGTTCGGCAATGTCGGCATGGAGCGGCTTAACAGCCTGGGATGAACCACAGCAACCCGACGATGCAATGGAGAGACGCGATTGCCGCTGACTTTGGGTGACGGGCGATGTCGCGTTTGGCGGGGCTTTGGCGGGTGAACAACATGCCGCCGCATCTTGGGCGCCGGAATAGGCGTTGAGGTCGGCGTGGGAGTCTACAATGGTAATGTCGGCAAAGCCCGCATCGGCAAGGTGGTCGCGATATACCTGCAGCAGCACAGCGCCGGCAATGCAGGCGGCGTAGGCGGCGAGGTCGGCGGCCAATGCGTCGGGCAATGGTTTTTTAAGGGCAATGTCGCTGATGGCGAGGCGGCCGCCGGGCTTGAGAATGCGAAACATTTCACGCATGACCGCCGGTTTATCTGGTGCGAGATTAAGCACACAGTTGGAAATGACGCAATCGGCTGTGTCTGGCGGCAGCGTGGTGTTGTCAATGGTGCTGAGGATGAACTCTACGTTTTCGTACGGGCGCCCATGGGGGCCATGGGCGGCATTGTGCCGAGCGCGGTCAATCATACTTGCGGTCATATCAATGCCGATGGCCTTGCCGAGCGAACCAACTTTGGCGGCTGCCAAAAACACATCCATACCACCGCCGCAGCCTAAATCTACGACTACTTCGCCCGGCTTAAGTGCGGCCAAAGCGGTGGGATTGCCGCAGGAAAGGCCCATGTTGGCCGCCTCCGGGATTGCGGCAAGATCGGCGGCGCTGTAACCAAAGGATTCGGCTACGGCTTTGATGCTTGAATGAGAGCCTGAAAGGCCTGACTCGGCGACGGCGGCATAGCGTCGTTTAACTTCATTAAGAATTTCATCAGCCATGGCGGTACTCCTTGTGACGTTACAACAAGCGCTCTCAATCGCGATATTCTACAGCGCGGGCTGGCGGCCTACCGGGGGTGTGTCTGAAGCCGAAGCAGCGCAGCATTGTTCATAAGGGATGACGCCGGCGCGTAATTCATACCACCGGCGCGTGCGGTTTACAACAGCAACCGTCGAAAGCATGACCGGCACTTCAACCAATACACCCACGACGGTGGCCAGGGCCGCACCAGACTTAAAGCCGAAGAGGGCGATGGCGGTTGCCACGGCCAATTCAAAAAAGTTGCTGGCGCCAATGAGCGCTGAAGGCCCGGCGACACAATGGCTGGAACGCACCAGCCGATTAAGCAGGTAGGCGAGGCTGGCGTTAAAGTACACCTGTATTAAGATCGGCACGGCCAGCAGAACAATGACCAGCGGTTGGTGCACGATGCGACCGCCCTGAAAGCCAAACAGCAGCACGAGCATGGCCAGCAGCGCGCCAAGGGCCACCGGATGCAGCCCGGCGATGAAGCGCTGCAACCGGGCGGCTCCATCAGTCTTCCGGAGTAGAAACCGCCTCATTATATTGGCGATCAGCAGCGGCACGACAATATACAAAACGACCGAAAGCAGCAGTGTAGACCACGGCACGGTGATGGAACTGAGGCCCAAGAGCAGGCCCACGATGGGCGCGAAAAGAAAAATCATAAGTACATCGTTGAGCGCCACCTGCGAAAGGGTAAAGGCTGGCTCACCCCGGGTGAGCAAGCTCCATACGAACACCATGGCGGTGCAGGGGGCGGCGGCAAGAATGATCAGACCGGCGATGTAACTGTTAATTTGATCGGCCGGTAGCCAGCTGCGAAACAGCACGCCGATAAAGAGCCAGCCCAGAAGCGCCATGGAAAATGGCTTGATGCCCCAGTTGATAAATAAGGTGACGGCCATGCCGCGCCAATGACGGCGTGCGCCGGCGATGGCTTTGAGGTCTATCTTCAGCAGCATGGGAATGATCATGATCCATATAAGCACCGCAACGGGCAAATTGACTTGTGCAAACTGCATGGAGCCTACGGCATGAAAGAAGCCCGGCAGCAGTTGCCCAAGCACAATACCCACCGCAATGCACAAGAACACCCAGAGGGTCAAAAATCGTTCAAAAAGGCCCATCGGCGAGCCGGCAGCGGTTTTGGCTATGGTTTCGCACTGTACTGACATAAAACAATCCTTTATGCGGGTTTGACGGTGGTAACCGACGCTTTTGCCTGCGTCGCCGGCGAGCCGGTGGAGGCTATCATCTGCCGCAGGCCTTGCGCACCGGATGGCTCCGTGGCAAACCAGGGAGCCACAGCAATACGGGGAGCCAGGTCATGGGCGACATGCTCTATTTTGTTGCGTTCGGCCAAGGCCCGGGCGGCGAGCAGCGGGTCATGCGGGCGGGCCGCGAGCAGGCTGGCATTTACCACCCAAGCGAACGGCTTGATTCCGGCGCGATTCAGATCAGCCTGTAATTCGGCGGCCTCGAGAATGGGAGTTGTTTCAGGCAGGGTTACGAGGATGGCTTTGGTATGAGCAGAGTTCTGCAACTTCATCAGGGCGGTGTTGGCCTGCATTTGCGCCTTGCCGGTCATGTTGCGCATCACGTCGCGATGGTACGAACCTGTGGCATCGAGCAGCAGAAGCGAATGACCTGTGGGAGCGGTATCTATGACGACAAATTTACCGGATGCTTCATCAAGCCGACGCGAAAAGGCATGAAACACGGCCACTTCTTCAGTGCAGGGAGAGCGAAGGTCTTCTTCAAGCAGGGCCTTGCCCTGCTCATCGAGGTCTTTACCGCGAATCGCCATGACCTGCTGACGGTAGGCTTCGGTTTCTGCCTGTGGATCAATGCGGCTGAGCGTGAGTCGGCCGCCGGCATCTTGGACGGTCTGGTTTATGTGTGCGGCGGGGTCGGTGGTGGTGAGATGCACCTCGTGGCCGCGGTCAGCGAGTGCTAAAGCGATGGCTGCAGCGATGGTAGTTTTGCCGACACCTCCTTTGCCCAGCACCAACACAGCGCCATGCCCGGCCGCTTCAATTTCGGCCAGCAGATCGGCCAGCGAGCCATAGGAGCATGGAGGCAAATCGGCGGCAGCGGCGTTTGAGGCCGCATTAGGCTGAAACATACTTCGCAGGGCCGATAAGCCTACGAGATTGACAGCGCGCAGCGGCACTTGGTCCAAAGGTAATTGCCGCAGTACAGCGGGCATATCCGCCAGGGCTTTGCGACCGCGGTTTTCCATGCTTTGAGCCAGGGGATCGGCAGGATCGGCAGCGTGAAACACACCATTAATAATAAGGCGCTGGTGGTTCAAACCCAGATGCATTAAATCGGCACTGGTGCGGGCCGCTTCGGCCAGGGCCAGCGGTTCGGGGCGGCTTACCAGCACCAGCGTAGTGTGCTGCGGATCATGGAGTCTTTCGACGGCCTGCGCGTATTGCTTGCGCTGGGCCTGAAGGGCCGAAACCGGCCCCATACATGAAGCGCCATGCTTGTTGCCATCGAAAAAGTCGGTCCAGGCCGCAGGCAGGCTCAACAGCCGTAACGTATGGCCTGTGGGTGCGGTATCGAAAATGATATGGTCGTAATGGAGCGATGTTGTTGGGTCGGTGAGCAGCATGGTGAATTGATCGAAGGCGGCTATTTCGGTGGTGCAGGAGCCGGAAAGCTCTTCGGTCATGCTTTTAACTGCTTCCTCCGGTAAGACGCCGCGCATGGGGGCAATGGCCCGCTCGCGGTACGCTTCGGCAGCGGCGGCCGGGCGAATGTTCAGCGCCTCAAGGCGCGGGACACCTGCAATGGCGGTAGGAACCTGCTCGCCAATTTCAGTCTCAAACACATGCTGAATATTCGATGCGGGATCGGTGCTTACCAGCAGCACTCGTTTGCCGGCATCGGCCAATGCCAGGGCCGACGCACAGGCGAGCGAGGTTTTGCCCACGCCTCCTTTACCTGTAAAAAATAGATAACGGCTGGCATTACGGATAAAATCGGCCTGTTTCAATTTGGTTTTCATAAAATCTCCTTAGTGCACGCTAGAGCTGCGACTGGCGGTCAGACAGCGGGTACCTTAACCGGCATTTATTTGAGTTCGGGTTGCATTTGACACCCTGTTTTGCAATGAAAAAGCATTACCCGGACAGAGCACTAGTCGGCTATTTGCCGGACTTTTCCAAAGCATCAAAAATCGGCTCGGCATCACCTATAATTTTGGTTGCCATCGCAAACCGCACAATCCGCACTGTTTCGAGTACTTTTTCGCGGGCGATGCCCTGCGTTTTGGCCTTATTTGCCATGGCTTTTACGCACGCGGAACTGGATGCGGCCAACGCGGCAGCCAAATAGATCAGCGTGCGGGTTTGATCATCGAGCGCCGGAGATTGTTCCGGCATAGCATAAGCACGAGATCGCAGATGTTCGTAGAGCATTTCTGTATCTACCCGAGAAAGTTTTTCTACTGCCGTCGGAATGGATCCCATGGCCTTATGCATACCGGCGAAAATCTGTTCGATTGTTGGTTGTTTTTGAGTGTCCATAGATGCACATCCTTTCAAAAAAGAGCTTAATATCTTTCGAACCTAGGTTAACTGCCGCAACAAGCGGTCTTATTTTTTATCTTGATTCCAGCCTGAACGACACTTTCTCCGACGCCGCAACAGTCTGACGACGCCGAGGACTTTTCTTCCAGTACATGATGTGCCATCCGCATGAAGTTGTCCCCCACGAACATTTTTACCTGTTGTGCAATTTGCACCGCTGCGGATATTTCTTCGACGGATACTCCCATTTTGACAAGCTCGGCATGGTGAAATTCAAAACACCGCTCGCAGTTTGTCGCAACGGCCGCACCCAGCGAAACGAACTCCCGGGATAAGGCTGCCAAACCGGGCTTGGCGGACTTGCCGTCTAACATCGCAACTCCTGCCATAGAGGCCAATTCAGCGCGACTGGGATAAATGGCTTGGCTGACCAATCTCCCATCAACCACAATTGCGGGCAAGGCTCCGGTTCCTGATTTGGCCAGCAACTCTTTGATGGATGCCTTGCGCACGAATTCCGCCGATTGATGCGCAAGGTTATAGCGGCGCACTTCAACGCCCTGGCTTTTGAGCCAGTCTAAATCAGCAGAAAAATGAACGAGTTTGGGATCTACATCGGGACCGCAAACACCGGTGGAGCAGCACATGGCGGGATCGAAAACTTCGAGCAGCGTTTTCATTTTATTCTCCTTAAAAAAGGGTTAATGGGTGGTGGCGGCAGCATTGCTTAGCTGCAGCGCCCCGGGCAGTGTCTGAATAAAAGCTTTAATTTCGTCGCGTACACGGCGGTAATGGGCGAGGGCCTCCTCTTCGGTTTGAGCGGTTTTTGCCAGCAGCGGCGGGTCATCAAACCCTACATGCACCACGCGCGTTTTGCCCGGAAACATGGGGCATGTTTCGTGGGCGTGGCCGCAGACGGTAACAACATAATCGAATGGCACATGCGCCAGGGCATCAACGTGTTTTGACGTATGGGCGGATATATCCACCCCCGCCTCGGCCATGACCTTGATGGCCCGGGCATTCATGCCGTGCGGCTCGACACCGGCGGAGTACGCCTCAATGGCGTGGCCTTTGAGCTTTCTGGCCCAGCCTTCAGCCATTTGACTGCGGCATGAATTGCCGGTGCAGAGAAATAGGATGTTGAGTTTTTTGGGGGTCATAGCTTGTAGCTCCTTGTTAGTATATACGCCTAGGCAGATATATAGTTCCAAAAAAATTTACCCGCTGCGGCAACCGCCAGCATCATCACAACCACATCGCCCCAGCGCCTTGCTGTCGCGGCGGAGTTCCGGAACAGACTCAAAGCACTGGCCGAGGCACTTGAGCAGCCCCTGGTGCAGCGGCTCGGTAGCCGGCGCCAGGCGATAGTGCATCCAAAGGCCTTCGCGCCGGGCTTTTACCAGGCCGGCTTTACGCAGGTATGCCAAATGGCGCGAAACCTTCGGCTGCGAAAGCTGCAGCACGCGCACCAGGTCGCACACACACAATTCGCCTTCCAGCAGCAGATGCAAGATGCGCAGGCGGGTGCGGTCGGCAAAAGCCCGGAATATCTGGTCTGGCGAGATGATGCGCTGCAACGTCTTCATGCGTATTAGTATATATGCTTGGGCGTATGTAGTCAAGCGCGGCGCATAGGGGCAAATGGTGGGCTATGTTGGTAAGGATCCGACGCACGCAGCGTGCCGACACGCGGAACGGTTACGCGCAAGTTACGCGAGGTCGAAGCGGTCGAGGTTCATTACTTTGGCCCAGGCGGCTATAAAGTCGTGGACAAAGTTCTTGTGCGCATCGGCGGCGGCGTATACCTCGGCAAGGGCACGCAATTCGGAATGCGAACCAAAGAGTAAATCCACCCGGCTGGCAGTCCACTTGAGCTTGCCGGTGCTGCGATCGCTGCCTTCAAAGGCGCTGTCGCTGCCGGCGATGGGCTTCCAGACGGTTCGCATATCGAGCAGGTTGACGAAAAAGTCGTTGGTAAGCGTGCCGGGCCGATCGGTAAATACGCCGTGACGGGAGCGTTCAAAGTTGGCATTGAGCACGCGCATGCCGCCGACCAACACCGTCATTTCGGGCGGGGTGAGCGTAAGGAGTTGTGCTTTATCAATCAGGAGCATATCGGCCAGCGAGCCAGTGTGGCCCTTGGCGTAATTGCGGAAGCCATCGGCAATGGGTTCGAGCACCGCAAACGACTCGACATCGGTTTGCTCTGCGGCGGCATCGGCTCGGCCGGGCGTAAAGGGTACGCTTGCCGCCACGCCGGCATTTTTGGCGGCTTGTTCAACCGCAGCGCAACCGGCGAGAACAATAATATCGGCGAGCGAGACTTTTTTGCCATCCTTTGCGGCGGCGTTAAAGGCTTTTTGAATGCCCTCAAGCACGCCAAGCACTTTGGCAAGCTGAGCCGGCTCGTTGACGGGCCAATTTTTTTGCGGAGCCAGGCGAATGCGAGCGCCATTGGCGCCGCCGCGCTTGTCGCTGCCACGGAAGGTGGCGGCCGACGACCACGCGGTGTAAACAAGTTCAGAAATGGCAACGCCCGACGCCAGGATGGAGGCCTTGAGGGAGGCGACATCTTTTTCGTCCACGAGTTTGTGGGCAACCTTGGGAATGGGGTCCTGCCAGATTAATTCTTCGGCGGGCACTTCAGGGCCGAGATAACGGGATCGCGGGCCCATGTCGCGGTGGGTAAGTTTGAACCAGGCGCGGGCAAAGGCATCGGCAAATTTATCGGGGTGCTGATAGTAGTGCCGGGATATTTTTTCGTAGATGGGGTCGAATCGCAGCGACAGATCGGTGGTGAGCATGGTGGGCGCATGGCGCTTGCTCGGGTCGTGTGCGTCGGGCACGGTGCCGGCGCCGGCACCGCCCTTGGCCGTCCATTGAAACGCCCCCGCCGGGCTTTTGGTGAGTTCCCACTCATAACCAAAAAGTGTTTCGAAGAAATTGTTACTCCACTGCGTGGGTTTGTTGGTCCAGGTTACTTCGGGGCCGCCGCCGATGGTGTCGCCGCCCTTTCCGCTGCGAAAACTGCTCTGCCAGCCGAGGCCCTGCTGCTCAATGGGGGCCGCTTCAGGCTCGGGGCCGACGTGAGACACCGGCCCGGCGCCGTGCGACTTGCCAAACGTGTGGCCGCCGGCGATGAGGGCGACGGTTTCTTCATCATTCATGGCCATGCGGGCGAAGGTTTCGCGAATGTCTTTGGCGGCAGCCACCGGATCGGGCTTGCCATTGGGGCCTTCCGGATTGACGTAAATGAGGCCCATTTGGACGGCGGCAAGCGGGTTTTCGAGATTGCGATCGCCGGAGTAGCGCTGATCCTCCAGCCATTTGCCCTCGGACCCCCAATAAACCGACTCATCAGGCTCCCAGACATCGGCGCGGCCGCCGGCAAAGCCAAAGGTTTTGAACCCCATGGTTTCCAATGCGACATTACCGGCGAGAATCATCAGGTCGGCCCATGAGATTTTGCGGCCATATTTTTGTTTGACGGGCCAAAGCAGGCGGCGAGCCTTATCGAGATTGACATTATCGGGCCAACTATTAAGCGGGGCAAAGCGCTGTTGGCCGGTGCCGGCGCCGCCGCGGCCATCGCCGATGCGATACGTGCCGGCACTGTGCCATGCCATGCGAATAAACAGCGGACCATAGTGGCCGAAGTCGGCGGGCCACCAGTCCTGTGAGTCGGTCATGAGGGCGGCGAGGTCGCGTTTGAGTGCGGCCAGGTCGAGGCTTTTGAACTCGCGTGCGTATTGGAAGTCAGGCCCCATAGGGTCGGACTTGGCGGCGTTCTGCCGGAGGATTTTCAGATCGAGTTGGCTGGGCCACCACTCCCGGACGGACTTGGGGGTGGGAAGTTTCTGGTTGAACGGACATTTGCTTTCGGCCATGGTAATGGGTCCTTTATTTTGCAGGCGGGCAAAACACATCCCGAGCGCTGCATGGGGTAAGGTTAGACAATGCTCGCCTGCCGGTCAACCGCGGCAAGGCTTGGCGGCGCCAGGCATCATCAAGAAGGCTTTGCAGATGAAGGCGGCGCCTGAAGGGAGCACGAATATTTTGCCAGGGTGCTTGGGCCACGGCGAGTTACCCCGCACGGGCGACCTGGGTCATCAGGGCCATTTCAATTCGGCTGAGATGATCGGCAAATTTAACATCGGTGGTGCGAAGCTCTTCAATGGCTTTGATGGAGTGCATGACGGTGGTGTGGTCGCGCCCGCCGAAATACCCGCCGATTTCCATCAACGACAGGCGGGTTTTCTGTCGGGCGAGGTACATGCAAACCTGCCGGGGTAGCGTAACGGACTTATGCCGCCGCTTGCTCTGTAAATCGGCAAGGCGCACGTTATAAAAGCGGGTGACCTGATCAATAATGGCCTGAATCGAAACCAATCGCTGCGAAGGCGTGATGGTGTCGCCGAGGGCGAGCATGGCGGTTTCCATATCGTATTTGCCGCCGTTGAGCATGGCGTAACCTTGAATTTTGGTGATAGCGCCTTCCAACTCGCGAATGTTGGTGTCTATGCGGCCGGCGATCAGATTGACCACATCGTCGGCGAGTGCAATGCCCCGAATGCGCGATTTGGTTTTGACAATGGCCACGCGGGTTTCAAAACAGGGGCGGTCAATGCGGGCGACCAAGCCGCTGCTGAAGCGCGAGACGAGGCGATTTTCGAGTTCGGGAATTTCGTGCGGCGGGCTGTCGCTCGAGAGAATAATCTGCTTGCCGAGCTGAAACAGAGCGTTAAATGTGTGAAAAAACTCTTCCTGGGTGCGGTCGCGGCGGGTTAAAAAGTGAATATCATCTATGACCAGTACATCCACGCTGTTGCGAAAGCGATTGCGGAACTGCATCATGTCGCCGGCCTGCACCGATTCCATAAAGCAATTGATAAAACTCTCGCACGATAGAAACAGAATGCGGGTATCGGGCTGGCGGCGAAAAATTTCCTGGCAGGTTGCCTGAAGCAGGTGCGTTTTGCCCAAGCCGGGAGCACCATGAATAAAAAGCGGGTTGTACGCTTTGCCGGGCCGCTCTGCGACGGCGTGACTGCTGGCGTAAGCCAAATCGTTGGTGGGACCGGTGACAAAGTTCTCAAAGACGTAATCGGGCGATATAACGCCATCGTTGTACATGTTAAGCATGCTGGCGGACTGCCCCGCCGCCTGCGAACCACAGGTAAAGTTGACGCTTATGAGTTTGCCGGTCGCGGCCTGGGCGGCCTCGTTGAAAACGTCGCGGCATTTAATGGCCAGATACTGCTGCTGCACCGCCGTGGAGCACCGCACCGAAAGCACGCCGGAGGATAGCTCCATCGGCTCAAGTTCAGAAAACCATTGCCGCACGAGAGGCGAATGGAGCTGTTTAATGTAAGCAACAACGTCGTTCCACACCGTTTGAGCGTGGTGCGTGGAATCAAAGGGAACCATAGTGCCCTTCCTTGATAATAGAGCAACGACCAACCCGCAATACCCGCGAAAATGATTTCAGCCAAGCGTTAACAGCGCGACAACACATGCCGCCCACCGCCGCCGGGCGCTTGCCGCCGAAACCGTGTTTTTCAAAAACTTAGTGCAGCTTCCTGCCGACCGATTTATTTTTCATTCTGCCGTGCGACTTTTGGCGTCCCCGCAATTTCAAAGACGCCGTTGCACAAATCCAGCCCGCTTGCCGGAAGTCCATTGCCGGCAAATTACAGTGTCGGCTACAGCCGCTCCCGCCGGCCGCTCTGCTTATACAGGACGCCGCGAAAACCGGAAGTTTGGCCCATGCAGGGCTTTTTTTTCCCCGGCACGTCCAACCGACAAGCCTAAAATACGACCGGCGTCGCCGCCTGTCAATTCCAAAAATTAAAATTACAAAAAAGCCTTATTTTATTGGTGTTTTAGCGGGTTGCGGCGAGCGCGGTTTCCGGCTCGCCGGATGAGCCATTGCCTTTTTAAAGTAGTTAGGCAGCTAACTATAATGCGTTGCGGTTCGCCTTTGAGAAAGCGGGCATTGGCGCGGCATGCGGGGATATGCTGGTAAAAAAAGCAAGATGTTAAACGTATGCAACGCTGCGGTTGTGCGGCCGGGGCTGCACGCAGGCCACCGATGTATTGGGCGGCGTTAATGGAGCCGCTACAGTTCAGCCGCACGGCGTTGCCTCGCTGCGGCTGGCAAGTTAACATCCAACAGATAGCCCGGCTCGGCCTGTCGCGGACAGCCTGCGCCGGGCCGCACGACCGCACAGAGGCCCCGATTTTGTCATACGAATTGCTCAAACAGCGCATTAAAGACCGCAGCGCCCGCGTCGGCATATTGGGGTTGGGGTATGTGGGGCTGCCGCTGCTGCGGGCCTTTCATTTTGCGGGCTTTACCACCATCGGTTTTGACATTGACGAGGCAAAAATCGTTCAGCTTAAAACGGGACGATGTTACCTGAAGCATCTCGGTGAAGATTTTATAGCCGATATGAACCGCAGTGGCCGGTTTGACGCCACCAGCGATTTTGCACGCCTGGGCGATGCAGATGTTGTAATTATTTGCGTGCCTACACCGCTTGGCGCCCATATGGAGCCGGACCTCACGTTTGTGGAGCGCACGGCTCAAGCCATCGCCCGGAGTTTGCGGCCAGGACAGCTTGTGGTGCTGGAATCTACCACGTACCCGGGCACCACGCGCGAGGTGGTGCTGCCCATTCTGGCGGCCACCGGGCTTGTCTGCGGACGCGACTTTTTTACCGCCTTCAGCCCTGAACGTGAAGACCCGGGCCGCAAAACGCATCACACCCAGAACATACCCAAACTTGTAGGCGGCGTTGATGCCCAGAGCGGCGAATTGGCGGTGCTGCTGTACCAGGCTGCGATCGAACAAGTGGTGCCGGTAAGCTCGGCTGAGGTGGCTGAGGCCGCCAAACTGCTCGAAAACATTTACCGCTGCATTAACATTGCGATGGTCAATGAGATGAAGGTGGTGCTCGACAAGCTGGGTATTGACATCTGGGAAGTCATTGAGGCGGCGGCCACCAAGCCGTTCGGCTTTCAGGCGTTTTATCCCGGGCCGGGCCTGGGCGGACATTGCATTCCAATAGACCCGTTTTATCTGACGTGGAAAGCGCGGGAAGTCGGACAGCCCACCCGGTTTATTGAACTCGCCGGCGAAGTCAATCATCACATGCCCGACTATGTCGTGAGCCGCGTGCTGCTGGCTCTCAACCACAGCGGCAAAGCCATCAAGGGCAGCCGGGTACTGGTGCTGGGCCTGGCTTACAAGCCCGACATAGACGACATTCGCGAAAGCCCCAGCATAGAACTCATCGAAAAACTGCTGGCCCTTGAGGCTCATGTTGATTTTAACGACCCGCACATTGCCTCAACGCATCCCATGCGCCGGCATCAGCTTAAGCTTGCGAGCGTGCCGCTGAGTGCCAAAATGCTTCATGGCTACGAC
>JBMFVX010000052.1:0-18395 GCA_049965775.1 Phycisphaerae bacterium | reverse complement strand
GGCACGCTGCCGCAGCATAGGCTCACGCTGCTTGAAAGCCAGCAGATTTTGCGAAAATTGGCCTCGGCCCCCGGCACGCGCGTGCCGCTGCTTACCGTGCCCACGCCGATGGGCAAATGCGTCATCGGCCCATGGGAAGAACTCGTGGATCGCGGCGGTTATTACCTGCTGCACACCAAAGATGGCGTACCGGTTAAATATTCCACCGGCAGCATTTACGACCCGGCCGAATCAAGACAAAATATTCCCATCATGCCAACCATTTCGCGCGGCAATGGCGGCGGAGCCCGTCCGAGATGATGGGTTGCCGGCGCGGCCATCAGGCGCTGAAAAACTGGCGCGACGCCCGGGCGATCAGCATTTTGGGCGGGGCAACACACAAGTGCTCTGTCACACCCAAGAATGAGGACTAGAGGCGGAAACATAAATGCAGCAGCCTTGTGTTACAGAGGCTTTAGACCAAAGCACCGCAGTGCCAAGCCCGGCGACCGCTTCCGGCCAGCCCTCCCTGCGTTTTGCCATTGTTATGCCGGTGTACAACCATGGTAAATCGGTTGGCAAGGTGCTTGAAGATATTCTCGCCGCCGTGCCCGTCGGCCTGATCATCGCCGTAGACGACGGCAGCCGCGACGCCACCGGCTCGGTGCTTGACCAGCTCGCACTGCAAACGGGCAAACAACCCGGCGGCGAGAGGCTTAAGGTCGTGCGGCACCCTGTTAACCGCGGCAAAGGCGCAGCGCTCGAAACCGGCTTTGCCGCCGCCCTGGCCGCGGGCTGCTCGCACGCCGTCACCATAGATGCCGACGGCCAGCATCTGGTCACCGACATGATGAACCTTCTGGCCGCAGCAGCCGAACATCCGGAAGACCTGATCATCGGCGATCGGCAGATGGACCAGGCCCATGTGCCCGCGCGCAGCCGCCGGGGGCGCGACATGTCGCGCTTTTGGCTGTGGCTGCAGACGGGCCAGGATGTACCCGACAGCCAATGCGGGCTGCGGGTGTACCCGCTCCAATACACCACGCGGTTGACGCATCGCTTTAAGCGCTTTGACTTTGAAACCGAAACACTGGTGCGGCACGCCTGGGCGGGCCTGACGATTCGCTCAATACCCATTACGTGCATTTACTTTCCGCCGGAAACGCGGGTGACGCATTTCAGGCCGGTGCGCGACACACTGCGTGGCATACGCTTAAACGTCATGCTCACCACCAGCCGCATTGTTGTGCCCTGGACTCCGCGCAAGCTTAAGCACACCACGCCGCCGCCAGACCTGGCGGATAAGCCGGCGGCCAAGCTTCGCTGGTGGAGCCGCCGCGGGCTGCACGCCTTGTGGCAGCACCTGCTGCATGAAGGCACCCACAACGCCGAAATCGCCGCGGCGCTGGGCATCGGCGTACTTATAGGCGTGATACCGCTTTACGGCCTGCAAACGCTGCTGGCCATTTATGTCGCCGAGAAGTTACACTTGAACTCTCCGGTATGCGTGCTCGGCACGCAGGTGGCCTTGCCGCCGCTGATGCCGTTTTGGCTGCTCGTGAACACACAGGTCGGCTATCTGCTGCTGCACGCCGGCTTTGTGCCATGGCATCCGGCTCTGTGGCGTGCGCACCCGTGGACGACAGCGCGCGAGTTTATAGCCCCGCTGGCTCTGGGCAGCCTTATCGTAGGCATGGCAGCAGGCACGGCGACCGTGGTTATCACTCGTATGCTGCTGGCTCGCTATCGCCCGGCGAAGGGAGATTTTTCATGCTCACCCGAGATCATACAGACGCCGCAGCAGAGCTAGCCACTGTCGGGCCGGCAGACGGTGCGGCGCACCCGGCTGCGGCTGAGAGTGGGCATGGCGCCGGTTCGCCGGCGCCCGCGGCCGCATCCTCGGCTCGCCGGCGCTGGGGCCGCCATCATGCCGGCTACCGCGCCAACCGAATCATGCTGTGGCTGGGCGTCACTTTTTTGCCGCTGGGGTATTTTGTCATTGCGCTGGCGGTGCCCCTTTTTGCACTCGATGGCAAGGTGCGCCGGGCCAGCCGGGCGTTTTGCCGCAAACTCTATCCCGATGCGTCACCCTGGCGCCAAACGCTCTTTTCGCTGGGGCACATCTACCGCTTCGGAACCCTGCTGCTCGACCGCGCCGTGGCTCTGGCGGGCAATGGCGAACGCTTTATTTTTGAGCGCAGCGGCATGGAGCATTTACGCGCGCTGGCGCCGGCGCCGCAAGGCATTGTTATTTTTACCGCCCATTTTGGCTGTGCCGAAATCACCGCCCCACTGCTTAACAACCTCAACCTGGGCCGCAAAATAAATGTGGTGATGTTTCAGGATCTCAGCGACGCGACGGAGCAATTTCATCAGAGGCACCGCACCGCGCTTAGCCATATCAATCTCATCAGCACCACCGACCCGATGGCAGCCGGCCTGAAGGTGATTGCCGCCCTGCGGCGCAATGAGGTGGTTGCCATCCGCGCGGACCGCTCGCTCACCGGCCGCACGCTTGGGGTGTCTTTTTTTAATCAGACGGTTCACCTGCCCGCCGGGCCGTTTATTGCGGCCGTTGCTGCTGACGCCAAGCCCGTCACGCTATACGCTATTCGCCTGAAGTACCGGCACTACCGATGCGTGGTGGCCCCGCTGGCCGTATCGCCCGATGAAAACCCAGCCGCCCAGGCCGCATCGCTGGCGCAGCAATACGCTACGCAGCTTGAATCGCTGGTGCGGCAGTACCCCCGGCAATGGGCCAACTTTTATGATTTTTGGGCCACAGAACCTGTTGCCGCCGCGCCCGGCTCAACGAGCGCCAGCACCAGCTCGCAAACCAGCGTCGGGCCGCCGTCTGCCGGCGCATCTTGAAGCGTAAAGGTTACGCAGGCCTCGTGGGCTGACTCAAACCGCGCAGCAATGCGCACCGGCTGCCGCGGCAGCAGCGGTTGATAAAAGCGAGCCTTACGAAGAGCCGCCACACACAGCGCCCGGCCGGCTTGCCGAAACAATTCCTCGGCCAGCATGACAAACACAAACCCCGGTAAAATAGGCTGCCCGGGAAAGTGCCCGGCAAAGCCGACAAAATCAGGGCTGATGCAGGCGGTAGCCTCAATTAAATTGTCGCCGCCCGGCGCAATTTGGTGTGCAAGCACCCTTAAATCACAGCCATCTGCGAGTTTAAGCATATCTATGTTCAACTCCGTGTGCACACGGGATTGCATGACATTGACGGCGGCTGACATCAACAAGAAACGCTGCGGGTAAAAGGCAGCACAAACCGCAACAGCCACGCTCCCTAACAGGCCTGAGGGTACGGGCGTGTGCGACGATTTTCAATCGTGCGGCCATCGTACGGCGGCCAGCAAAGAAATTGTGTGACCGTTAACGGAGGGGGACAACAGCGCAACGACTGATTTGAGTTTCGCTGCACAGCCTGCGGGCCGCAAGAGGGGAGACGGGGGCTAACCGCAGATGACAAAGATGTAAGCAGATGTTCCATGCGGGTACTGTTCATCAAAATATCACAATTTCATAGCCTTATAAAAAAAGGTATTTTAAAAACTCCCGATCACTTGATGTGATAATTTTGGCGCACTGTAAGTTTCTCCTACCTCTGCGTTACCCTGCATTGCACACCTGTAATATCTTGTTATTTTAACAAGAATTATCCAACGAGCAGTCATCGCATAAAGGCGACGAAAGGCATATAGCTATGACGACTTTTCACCGCGAAGCCGCGAAGTCGCGAAGAAATAATAGAATGCTGACTGCAGCAGCTATGTAATTAAAATTAAGATCGGCCAATAAGTCTGTATTACATATAGAGTTATCTGGAAACTATAAACTGGTAATCATTCAATTAAGTTCCACTTATAAACTTCGCGCCTTCGTGGCTTCGCGGTAAATAAAATCTTCTGCGGCAAATCTGGCCTCTGATGTTGGGCTGCGGGCATAGCCCGCGCTGCGTTCTCTGTGGCTAAAACCCCGTCGCGCAGCGCCCCAAGCTCCACTGTTCGCCTGCTCCACTCTCACCTGCTCTCGCGGCGTAGCCGCGCATCTTGGCGGCCTTCAAAGATTTTCCTTATTTTCCGCACATTTGCCAAAACCGATCTTGGCGGCCTTCAGCAAAACCCCAATCTTTTGCAACTTTTAACTTGGCGGCCTTCAAAACAAACCAATATCCATGCATGTTTACTCAAAACCGCCGCACGCAAAAACATCCATTCTTACCCCTCAGCCACCCCCAAACCAGCCATTTCACATCAAAAACCCAACGTTTTTCCATTTTTATCTTGGCGGCCTTCAAAACTGCGCAATATCCATGCATGTTTTCTCCCAGCCAAAATTTCAAAAAAACTCCCAATCTTCACCCGCACACTCCACAACCCGGCGTTGCCCATCGCGGCACAGCGGCGACCGCGCCCCACAAGCTCCAGCGCCCCAAGCTCTCCTGCTCACCTGCTCAACTTTCTCCTGCTCTCGCGGCCCGCAGGCCGCGTGCCGCTGGATAACTCCGCCCGTTTCGGCGAAACTATGCTCTGTATACCACGCCCTTGCACCGCAGCGGCAAACCGCCGCGGGAAGGGGCCGGCCGGTTCGTTTGGCGGCATTGGCCGCCATCCGAAACCAACAGGGAGCGATCCTTACTATGACAACACCTGATATCGAACCGCAGCTCCTCGCCGCTATGCTCGCACGCCGCGCCAGCGATACCCGCTGCAACAACATCATCGTCCTCGATTTGCGCGGCCGCTCGCCCGTTACCGAGTTCTTTGTGCTGGCCACCGGCACCTCCAATCGCCAAATTCGCACCGTGTGCGATGAAGTGTCAGACCTCGGCCGGCGACATGGCTACGCCCCATGGCGCACCAGCGGCTATGAATTGGCTAAATGGATTCTGGTAGACTTTGTCAGCGTAGTGGTGCACGTGTTCGATGCCGAAAGCCGCGATTTTTATGATCTTGAAATGCTCTGGGGCGATTGCCCGCGCGTAAACTGGGCCTCACTGGCGCCCGCCGGCGAACCCGCCGAGCCTGACCGCGTACTTGTCGAAACACTTACCAGTCCACTGCCCGGCAAGCCTGCTGAAGTGGTCGAAGCACTCGTAATAGACTCCTTGGCCGATTCAATCAATGCAGAAGAATCTGCCGCCAGCGCCCAACAACCTTCCGCTGCAACCGCGTCAGCCGATGAGCTTCCAGATGAAGCGATCATTATGGTTGAAACAGTCGAGGTTGTGGCAACCACGAATGCTGCTGCGGGCACCGCAAATAGCACTGCAGCTTCAACCGCAACACCATCCAAGCGACGTGCAACCGCACCGCGCAAAGCCTCTAAAAATGCCCCCGCTGCCAAAGCCAGGCCGGCGGCTAAACGCATTCCAAAGGCCGCCGCCAAAGCCAAGCCCGTAAAGCGGGCCGCCGCCTTGGCAGCCAAACGCGGCAAACCTGGCGCAAGCAAGCCTGGCAAAACAGCCAAAACTCGCAAGGCGGGCAAGCCTGCAAAACCGGCCAAATCAGCTAAGCCGGCTAAGCGTGCGCCCAAGAAATCGTCCGCAAAGCTCCGCAAAGCGGCCGGCAAACGCAAACCTTCGGCCTGAAAGGACATTCAAAAGTGCAATCCATTGAAGCCATTCTTGGCGGGCGATTTATTGCCGCCATCGGTAAGGCCTTTGGCCCCGAGTATGCCGGCGACGCGGCCCTCAAGCCCGGCGACGTACGCCATGGCGATTATCAGTGCAACGCCGCCATGGCGCTGGCCAAACAGCTCGGCCAGCCGCCGCGCAAAGTTGCCGAAAGCATCATCCAGCATCTTGCTGTAAGCGACATGTGCGAGACGCCGCAAATTGCTGGGCCTGGCTTCATTAACCTGCGGCTATTGCCCCAATGGCTCGAGCGGCAGCTTTCGTCCATTGCCGCCGATCCGGCGCTTTTGTCGCGTGGTGCGGTGGATGCCGCCGCTGAACCGCAAACCGTCGTGGTAGATTACGCCGGCCCCAATATCGCCAAAGAAATGCACGTCGGGCATCTGCGCAGCAGCATTCTTGGCGATTCACTCGCCCGCACACTGGCTTTTTTGGGCCACCAGGTCATTCGCCAGAATCATGTGGGCGATTTTGGCACCCAGTTCGGCATGCTGATTCGCCAGGGACGCGAACTGAGTTTAGATCGCGGCAATGTCGCCATCAGCGATCTCGATGCCTATTACAAACAGGCTGCCAAACGCGACAAAGAAGACCCGCAATTTGCCGCCGAGGCCCGCCAGGCCGTCGTAGACCTGCAGCATGGCAAGCCCGAAGCCGTAAGCATTTGGCACTGGATCGTTCACGAAAGCCGCCGCCATTGCCGCGAACTCTTCGACCAACTGGGCATTACGCTCACCCCGGCCGACGAGCGCGGCGAAAGTTTTTACAAAGACCGCCTGCCTAAGGTTGTTGCCCTGCTGCAATCGGCTCTTGGCAGCGGCGGCGACGGCCCGGACGACCAGGGCCCTGACGGCGCACCAGCAACCGCAACCCCACCGGGCGAAGCCAAGGTATCGCGGGCGTTCGCAACCGTATCAGATGGCGCAGTGTGCGTGTTTCTGCCCGGCTATGTGGATAAAGACAAAAAGCCGCTGCCGCTGATTATTCAAAAGAGCGACGGCGCATTTTTATACGCAACCACCGACTTGGCGGCCCTGCACTTTAGAATTATCGAAAACAAACTCACCCCTGAAGATCAGGCCCCGCTTAACTGCGACTGGCATGCCGAGCGAATCATCTACACCACCGACAGCCGCCAGGCGCAGCATTTTTCAATGGTGTTTGACGCCCTGCGCGCCGCCCACTGGGATATCAACCCGGTTTCTGGCCGGCCCGTGCGGCTCGAACATGCCGCCTTTGGCGCTATTTTGGGCGACGACGGAAAACCTTTTAAGACACGCTCCGGCGAATCAGTCAAGCTACGCGACCTGCTGGCCGAGGCCGTGCAGCGGGCCGATGAGGTACTACTCCAGAAACGGCCGGATCTTTCCGCAGCCGACCGTCATGCCGTGGCAAAAGCGGTAGGCATCGGGGCCATCAAATATGCCGACTTGCGGCAAGACCGCACCACCGATTACATCTTTAACTGGGACCGCATGCTCTCATTTGAAGGCAACACCGGCCCATATTTGCAGTACACCTACGCCCGCATTTGCAGCATTCTGCGTAAAGCCCGCCAGGAAGTTCCCACAGCGACGGCCGGCGCTATCATTCTCACCGAGCCGCAGGAAATAGCCCTGGCCAAAAAGCTCCTGGCCTTCGCCAGCGCTGTAGATTCGGTGGTGCGCGACCTGCGACCGCATCATTTGTGCCATTACCTGTATGAATTGTGCGGCGCGTACTCATCCTTTTATGAAAACTGCCCGGTGCTTAAGGCGGCCGATGCGGCCACGCGCCAGAGCCGCCTGCAGCTTTGTGTTGTCACTGCCGGCGTTTTGCGCGTAGGCCTGCAGGAGTTGCTCGGCATTGGCGTGCTGGAAGAAATGTAACCTCCGCGCGCAATCTTCATGTAATCTTTACGCAATGCAACGCAGCGTCGCACGTTGTTGATAAATTATGCAGGCAATTGCAATTGACATAAAAAACACATTCAACAGGCCGCCATGCCGCCAGCTCGGCTGGTGGCTGCCCGTGTTGCTTGCGGTAGGGTGCGGCGCCGCAGGATCAAGTCGCCTTGCCATGGCCGCAGCACTGAAGCTATCAATACTGGCGGCTGATCATCCATCGGGCATATATCACGCCGGTGAAAAGGGTGATTTTGAATTGGTGGCTGCTAATCGCACAGATCAGCCGCAGCAGTTCAGCGGCCGCTTGCATTGGATGTTTCAGCCCGCGGGCCGGCACCCCGCTTCATCGCATGCACCCTGGCGCGACCTGGCAGTTACGCCGGTGCTGCCCACCACCATACCGGCTCATGGCGCCGTCGCGCTGCGCGTGCCGGAAAGCTTTGATGCCGTTGGCTGCTATCGCCTGAAGTGGCGGCATCAATGGCTGGAGGCAAACGCCCGTAAAAACCTGCTCTGCATCATGCCGCCGACTCTGCCGCCGCACAGGCGACCACCCTGGCTCGCACTGCCGCCCCGGCCATTCTTTGCTCCGCATGCCGAAGCGTTCATTGCCGATTACATCCGGCAAACAGGCATTGAACGTTTTGTCTTACCGCTGCAACACAACCGCATAACGCCCCCGATCGCCTTGATCGCACGCCAAATTGCTGCCGCTCATGGCGAGCCGGTTCTCCAAGCCAGGCTGCCCGCCATGCCTTCGCGTCACTGGGTTTTACCGCTGTTTAAACTCGCCAGGCGCTTGCGCTGGGCAATCACCACAAGCCGCGCACCGGCTATTGTTCTGCGGGCCGCGCCCGGGCTTACGCTTACGCCCCGGCAAGTGCGAACAATGCTGGCGTGGCTGCGGCGATGGCAACCAAACCTGCAAATTTATTTGAGCTTGCAGCTCTGGCCCGCTGGCAAACGCGCCGCTGCCCGCAATATAGCCGCCCCAACCGGTATTGCCGTAACCGATTCACCCATCAACTTGGCTGCAGCTCAGCCATGGGTAAAGCGCGGCGTTCCGTTGTGGCTCTTGCCTGCTGCCGCCAAACAACCCGTCGTCGCGCCCGGCGTGGCACTTGCATTGGGCCCTAAAGTTGTCGCGTACGATGCAAGCGATTTTGGCGCAGCCGCCCATTGGCTTGGCGCGGCCCGATTGTTCCGTACGGTCCATGACACCCTGCCGGGCGTGCGGGCCGTCTTTACCCGGCCCGATCAAACGGCTGTCGCGGTTATCGCCGGTATGGGGGCCGGTGGCTTGTGCGATCAAAAATGGCTGGCATGGCGGTTATGGCCGGCCGGCAACTGCGGCCCCCTTCTTGCCGGGCAGCAGCACCAGGCCGTCATGCTAAGTACGCGCTGGCCTACCGGGTCGCTGCGCGTTTACGATGCCGCCGGCGTCATGCAATCCGTTGATTCCACAGGCCACACAATTCCAACCAGCACTCCCGGCTGGAAAGAACTGCCGCTTAACCCGCAAGCTGCCTACATTTTATCAACCAATTCGCCGCAGAGTTTGGTTGCCGCCCTGCAAACCAGTGCCATCGCGGGCTTGCCGCCGGTGGCGGTTGCGCCGCTGGCACAGGTGCCTCAATTGCCCAGCGTCGTCAACCGTGCAACTTCAGCCCCTGGTTCTGATGCGGCTGGTTTGCCCATACTGCTCGCCAACGCCCGCATTGGCCGCATCAACGGGTTGGCCCGCTGCGGATGGGCGCCGGTGGGGCAGTTGCATGCCGCCGGCAATCAGATTCGCTGTAATTTATCAGGCATGCAGTTCGGCCCGTGGGTGCCTTTTGGCCCGGTGGATACCGGGCGATCGGTGCAATTAGTGGTGCCTGTGCCAGCCAAACCTGCGGCCCCCGGCACGCAGCCGACCAACAACCCTGCCTCCAGCACGCCATCAACCAACCTCAAGACTGCTTCCACCCAACCGGCAGCGGGGCCAACATCCTATGACCGATTCATAGAAGTACGGCTCACCGGCAAAAAATCGCGGATTTGGTGCTTTCTGCTTCGCAGCGCTGCCACGGGCCGATAAGTTGCTCCACTGGTCTCCGGCCACGACCGGCCCGATGGGCCGAAGTTGAGCCGGTTGCAGCCATTACGGAGCACCCCACAGCAGGCTCATTGCTCGTTGTGTATGTCGGTTGTAACGCAGGCTTCCAGCCTGCCCTATCACCCTTTGTGGTGCAGGCTTCCAGCCTGCCCAGTCCCACTTTTGTGGTGTAGGCTTCCAGCCTGCCTGGCTATCTCCTTCGCTCGCGGTTGCCTCAACTGACAGCCATTCGCCAGACATCAGCGCAACTCCGCCGCCAGCATCAGCGACGACGTCACAGTCAAAGCTGTCAGGCGGCCGCTGCCTGCTTGGCGTCAAGCTTTTTAAGGTGTCGTCGCACCAGCCACGTATCGAGAAGTCCGCCGATGGTGCTGGCACAAATGTACAGGTTCAGCCCCGATGGCGCGTTGTACAAAAACAGCGGAAACAGCAGAATCATATATTGCGAGATCATCTGCGTTTGCCGTTGCTGCGGGTCGGCGGGCGGCGGGGCAAGACGCATCTGAAAGCGCATTTGCGCAAAGAAAACAAATCCCAACAGAATGGGCAGCAGGTTCAGCGCAATAAAGCTGTGGCCGTGAAGCATATAACCCAGCACCGGCACATGAAATGGCGTTTGCCAATGGGCGATGGTATCCGGGTTAGATAAATCCGTAAGCCACCCCGGAATCGCCACCGCCTGCCGAAGGTCTATATCCACCGCGAGGCCGGAATACAGCGCAATCCATATAGGCATCTGCAATATCATGGGCAGGCAGCCAAGCACGCTGGCGGCGGGGTTTACGTTGTGGTCCTTATACAGGGCCATCTGCGCCTCGCGCAGCTTGGCTGGGTCTTTGGCGTAGCGGGTCTTTATTTTTTCAAGCTCGGGCTGCAGCTTGGCCATCTGGCGCTGCATCCGCGTCATGCTGATCTGGCCGTAACGGGTCAGCGGGTGCAGCAGCAATCGCACGGCAATCACCAGAATAATGATCGCGGCCCCGTAGTTGGGCACCAGCATGTGTATCCAGTCGAGCACTTTGAGAATAACCAGCGCCAACCACGAAAACGTGCAGAACGAACAGTAGCTTCCCTGATTGAATTCAATCACGCTCAGGTATTGGTACAAATGGAAGTTGTAGGCCTCGGACTGCGGCGGAGCACTGCCAGAGCCTGCTAAAATCGCCCGCTTTTTCGGGCCGAAGTAAACGGCCAGCGGCATCCGCACCGACTGGCCCGCCGCCACGGTTTGCGGCGCGCCATCAAGCACGATGGCCGCTACGGCCGTGGGCGATTCTTCAGTGGCGTCAGGGCCTACTCGCTTCACAAAGGCTTGGCCAAGCGAACTGGTTTGTGCAATGCGTGCACCGCTGTCGAGCGCGTCGTACTTGACCTTTTCGCCCACGTTGGGCTGCGGCCTTACAATGGCGGTGAAGAATCGGTTCGTAGCCGCCACCCACAGCAGATGATCTTCCCCGACAAAGCTGCCCAGTTTGACGGGCGCAACATTTGCACCCGCCATCGCCGATTGATACACCTGCGGAAAGCCGGTGGTATCAAGATAGCGGCTCTTTCCGCGGTAGCCGACACTCATGAACAAGCGCATGTCGGACTGCACATCCTGTAACGGCAGGCTTTCAGGGCCGAGTTGATCTATCGCTATTTTCAGCGGCACCGCCGATTGGTTTTTAATACTTGAAGTAATGGTCACATTGTACGTTTTAGGATTAATGCGAAAGGTTTTATCAAGCGTAAAGAGCTCTTTGCTGTTTAGCGCAATGGTGTATTCCAGCGTAACTTGCGTGGGCGATCGCCCTTTGCTTTTGGCCCGCCACACCAGGTTGCGGGCATCATACGCATGGCCGCCTACAATAATATAGCGTGTGCTGAAAGGCAGCGGGCAGTCTTTACGCGCTCGCAGGAGCACGAGGCCGGTTTTAGAAGATTCGGTTTCGCGGTAGTCGCTGGCGTTAAGCTGCACCTCTTCTATGCCTGCGCCGGCTGTGCTGATTTGCAGCGCCAACTTATAAGGTTGGCCCGCGACAGCGCTGCCCAGGGTGATAATCTGCGGCGGAACCGCATTTTTAGTAACCGCCAGCGGCGTGGCGTTGGTGGTGTTTGCAACCAGTTTGGCCGCTTCGACGGCAGCCTTATGTTTGTTTTGGCTGAAGTGGTTCAGCACCAGCTCCACCACCACGGCAGCGGCCAGTGAGAACAACATAATCTGTATGAATTTCTTCATATCCATGAGTCATTACCTTTCAGGGATGCGGCCCGTCCGGCACTGCAGCCGGGCCGATTGTCGGCGGTGCGGGCCATCAGGCCCCCTCAATAAGCCGTTGGCCCAAAAAGTTGTCGAGCGCGTCAATCGCCCGCACTTTTTCTACCGTGGCGTGAATATCATAGTTGACGCGCACAAACTCCACATAATCGTGATGGAGAATCGCAAAGCTCGCCCGCGGGTCATGATCGCGCGGCTGGCCCACGCTGCCGACGTTTATAATCGCCCGCTCCTCGGTAATGTCGTACCGCTGATTCAGGTCTATCGGCGAATAAAAATCAGGATGCGGCACAAATACGCCTGGCACATGGGTATGGCCTACAAAGCATAAATGGCTGAATCGGTCGAAAATGCTCGCAAGCTTCTGCGTTGCCGAGTATATATCGTCGGGAAAGATGTATTCGTTGATGGGTCGGCGCGGCGAGCCGTGCACCGCCAAAAACCGCTTGTTATTCATTCGCGTTTGCATGGCTCCAAGGTAGCGCCAACGGCGGTTGCGGCGGGTGCGATCAGGGTCTTTTTCAAACTGCTGGCGCGTCCAAAAGGCTGAGTTTTCGGCGGCGGTATTGAAATTGTACGGTTCATAGAATATCGCGAAATCATGGTTGCCCATGATGGTAAACTCGCAGCTTTCAATGACGGTATCCAGGCACTCCAGCGGATTGGGGCCATAGCCTATAACATCGCCGAGGCAGCAAATGCGTGTGATGCCGCGCGACTTGATCTCAGCCATGACCGCCGTAAGAGCTTCAAAGTTGCCGTGAATATCCGAAATAATGGCCAGCGGCTCTTCGGGCGGCGCCGCCGGCACGGGCGCCGGCTCGGGCGCAGGCTCCAATGCAGGTGCGCCCACGCGCGTAGCGCTCTTGGCGGAGGTGGCCCGGGCGGGCGAGGCTTGGGCCGATGTTTCTAGCTCATTTTCCGGGGGCATCTATACCCTTTTATTATACAATATCAACGTTCTGTTTCGTCGTCCGGGGTGTTATGCTAGTTGACTATGTGCCATAACGTCAAATGTTCGAGGGGTGAGCTTTTATGACCCAGCCAAGGTCGGCCGCTGATACCGCCCAACTCCCGGAGAATCGCCGCGCCTTTGCCCAACATCCGCGGCAGTGGGCGGCCAATCGTTATGTATACCCGGTTGTGTCGCGTCGCAGCGGCGGCATAAGCGTGGGCATTAACCTTAACCCCGACAAAGTATGCAATTTTGACTGCATTTATTGCAGCGTCAACCGCAAAGAGCCGCCGCCCCTAACGCATGTGGATATGGCCCAGGTGCAGGCCGAACTTGACGGCCTGCTTGCCATGGTGCAATCGGGCGAAATATACGCCCACGACCCTTTCGATAAAATTTCGCCGCAATTGCGACGACTTAATGATGTTGCCTTTTCCGGTGATGGCGAGCCGACAACTGAGCCGCTGTTTCCGCAGTGTGTGCAAGTGACCGCCGAAACGCTTGCCCAGCGCCGCCTCGCCGGTGTGAAGCTTGTATTGATTACCAACGCCAGCATGTTCCACAGGCCAGTGGTGCGCGGCGCACTGGAGTTTATGGATAAGCACAATGGCGAAGTATGGGCCAAACTCGATGCCGGCACCGAGGCCTACTACAAGCTGGTAGACCGCTCTGCAGTGCCGCTGGACCGCATTCTGGCCAATCTCGCCTGGTGTTGCCAAACCCGGCCTACCGTCATTCAGACCCTGCTCATGCGCATACACGACGAGCCGCCGCCGCCCGCCGAAATTGACGCCTACATCGCCCGGCTTGCGGCAATCATGGCGTCCGCGGGGCGCATCAAGCTGGTGCAACTGTATACGGTGGCGCGGCAAACCACGGAGTCGTACGCTGCCAAGCTGACGGCGGATGAACTTGAGGCGATTGCCTCGCGGGTACGCTCGGCCCTCATCGGCGTGCCGGTCGCCGTGTTTGAATGAGGCCTCTTGGCGCAGGAACGGGTCATGCGATGATGCTGCCTGCGGCCGTATGCAACGCACAGACCGCGGGACACGATACCATTACCGCCGGTTAATAGGCATCGTCGAAACACCTGAGGCTTCATAAGGAGTATTGATATGGGTGATATTCACTGCGGTATCTGTTCAATTATTCTGCCGGAACTTTCGCCGGATGAGCTTATCGAACATGTTGCTCAAGCCGGGTTTGAAGGTATCGAATGGCGCGTTGCCGCTCCCGCCGCCGCGCACGGTCCGCACACGTACTGGAACAATAACCGTGCCACCCTCGCGCCCGAAGCGCTGGCAGGCGAGCTTCCGCGGCTCATGCAACTTGCCGCAGCCCATGGCTTGGCTACCTGTGCGATTTCACCTTATTACACCTGCCTAGAACCCGCCAGTGTGGAATCGGTTATGGCGGCTATGCCGGCCGGCTCTGGCATGAACGTCCGCGTTACCGCCCCCAACTACGACGCCTCGCGCAATTACAACACTCAGTTTGCCGCCGCCCGCAGCGGCTTTGCGCACATAGCGCGGTTGGCTCAACGCTACGGGGTTCGCGCCTGTTTGGAGCAACATCAGGGGTCTCTGACGCCTACCGCAAGTGCGTGCGTACGTATGGTAGACGGACTGAATCCGAAGTACATTGGCGTGATAATAGACCCCGGCAACACCGTTGTGGAAGGCTACGAGAACTTTTGCATGGCTGTCGAAATGCCGGGGCCGTATCTCGCCGAAGTTCATATCAAAAATGCAATGCGGGTTAAAACTGACAACGACGGTCGGCAGCGGTGGGGCGTGAAGTGGGACTCGCTTGCAGCGGGCATGGCTGACCTCCATGAATTGCGATTGGCGCTTCATAAAAATAACTTTTCAGGCTGGCTGTTGTTGGAAGATTTTTCCGAGCGCCCGGCAACCCAACGCCTCGCCGAGGGGCGAGAGGTCATGCAGTGGCTCTGCCAGCCGCAGCCCTAATGTTGGGCAGTTCTGGCCGCCGACAGCCCGAGGCTGCACTTGAGCCGATTGTGTGTGACGCATGTACCAACGGCCTTATTCGCGTCGGCTTGCCGACGGGAGATGTTGTGATTATCGGCGGGCCAGCATCTGGTAAATCGCTTCGAGTTTATCGAGATATGGGCTGGGTTGAGAATTGGCTGCGGCACGCATGGCCGCGGCCTGCATGCGAGCCAACTCTGGGCTGCTGGTGGGCAGGGCATCAAGCGCCAGCGCCATTTCCGCTACGTTTCGCGGTGTGGGCACAATCATGCCGGCGCCGCTGCTGCGGACAAGTTCGCCGCAGCCCAAATAGCTGGTGCTTACCACTGGTCGTCCGTGCGCCAGCGATTCCAGGGCCACCAATCCAAAGCTTTCATAAAATGTTGGAAGCAATAAGGCATCGCTGCCGGCAAACATTCGGCTCATATGCTCCGTCGGGCCGATGAACTTCACCCGCTCGGCAACGCCAAGCTGCTGGGCCAGTTCCAGAAAGCGCCGCACCCGCCCCAGTCCCACTACCAGTAATTTCCATTGGCTTTGTGTAGCGCCAATGGCGCGAATGGCCCAAGCCAGCCCCTTGCGCCGAAAATCATGGCCCGCGAAGAGCGCCACTCGGTCATCGGGTTGGTAGCCATATATGTCGCGCAGCCACTGCCGGTGCTCGGCCATCTCCGTAGCATCCGGCGCTGGTCGCATCAGCGGGTTCTCAAGTCTGATCAACCGTTGCGGCGGCACAGCATACAGTTGGGTGAACTCCTGCTCCATCAGGCCGCTGATGCAGATGATGTGCTTGGCTCCCCCGCGCGTGGGCGATTCAATGGCAGCCCGCTCAAGTTTCAGCAGCATCCGCTGTTTGCCTGCCAGTTTCAGCAGCAGTTTCTTCAGCTGTGCTTTGGCCGGCGTGTCGCGCATGGCCACCGACTGCCGCTGAATGCTTGCGTATACTCCCGCGTGCGGATGGTATACATCGCCGGCCCAGGCGATCGTCATGGAATGAGCTACATGCGGTTTATGCTCGCGGCACCAGGCGGCGGCCTCGCGGCCAAAATGCCGAAAGCCAAAGCCTGTACTCAAACGGCCGCCGCGAAGGCGATGAATCACGACGCCGTCGGGCGCCGCCGCGGCTGCAGGCAGGCTGTTGCGCGACCGCTCGGCATCGTACGATGCACCGGCATGTGCCGCCTGCCGCGGGTTGGGGGGGCGGGCATCGTGGCATACCACATGCACCTCGTGGCCGCGTGCGGCAAGCTCGCCTGCAAGCCATACAGTCATGGCTTCAGCTCCGCCGCGATGCGGGTCAAAATGTTCAATAATCAGCGCTAACTTCACGGTCCGGTCCTTTGCCACTGCTCCAAGACTGCGTTCCAAACCTGTTCAACACCAAGCGCCGTCATGCAACGGTGATCTATCGGGCATCGCTTGAGCTGGCAGGGGCCGCATGGCACAGATACAGAGAGTTGCCGCTCGCCGGCATAAAAAATTTCGGCCCAACGCGGGTCCGTGGGGCCAAAGAGCGTTACCAGCGGCACGCCGAACGCCGCGGCAAAATGTCTTGGGCCGGTATCGTTGCACAGCATCAGCGCGGCTCGCTGCACCAAGGCTTTGACTGCCCCCAGCGAAACACCCCGGCCATCGTGCACCGCCGCGAGCGGCACAATCTGCCGATGCATCGCACCAAGCCCGGGCTGGTCGGCGGCGTTTCGCAAGATGGCGTCTACCAGCAGCTTTTCGGCCGGCGAGCCGGCTATTATTACGCGCGCGGCAATAGGGCCGGCAGGGTTGCTTATTCTATCCGCTACTTCGGCAAAGCGCTCCGGCGGCCAACATTTTGAACCGCCAAAGTTGGCTCCCGGAAACACCATCGCATACGGTTGTTCGCTACCGATACGCATGGCAGCCAAGGCGCTTTGGGCTTCCGCTTGCTCGGCTTCGGTTATGCCCAACCGCAAAGTACGCGATCGCTCGGTTGACCCGAGGTAATCCGCAAGTTGAAGGTAGTAGTCAACCACCGGCGCCGGCTGATAGTTGTGACATCGTGCCAGGCTGCGTTGCAGCGGGCCAAATTGGCCCTGCTGGTTAAAAGTGCGGCCATCGTCCTGACGCATTAAAAAGTTAAAGCGATGGGCATACCCCGACGCGGGTTCAAAACTCACACAATCGGGTGGAGTATTCTCGGCTTGGGCTTGGCCGGTGGCCTTATGTGCCAAGGCATCTGTTCGATTTTTGATGAGTCGTCGGGCAAATTCCCTCGCCCATTGAAGGTCAAGGTCGTTAGCGCAGCGGTGCATTGGGCGAAGTGTGTCGGTAAGCAAAAGGGTGCGGTATTCGCGGGTGTAACCAAGCCGCCGCGGAATGCCCGCTCGCCAGGCCACCATAGCGCTCCGCAGGCTGTTGGGCAAAATCACGGCCAGATCAAAATGCCCGTGTCGCAGCAGGGCGGCGGTCGCGGCGATAGACGGCTTTTTATGACCGGGCTCCAGCGGATACGGTATTGCTGCGTCCAGCAAACTCAAGCCGCTGAGCACCGGCATGGCTAGCGAATTGGCGAGGCCGGCAATATGGCTTTGCGGATAGAGCTGCCGCAAGGCGTACAAAAATGGCGTGGCCATGACGGCATCGCCAAGCCAGTTGGGCATGATGACCACAATGCGTTGAGCCGATATGCAAGGCTGCTGATTCACGCCGTGCATTGTGAACCGGTTGGTGGCGGCTGGCAAATGCCACGATGAGTTTCAACAAACAAGGCCGATTTTTTGCAGGGACATTGCGTTGCAATAAGCCACGCAATCGGTGCCATATTGCCCGCACCAAGGGGTGCTAGCGGTAGTGTGGCGGCGATATGACGCGGTTGCACGGCAAACGTGGCGGGTGAATCGGCGTTGGGGGAATCGTCTTTGTCGCGTAGGCTTGGCTTTCATTTAGCATGCGGGGTGGTTTTATAGCCCGATAACTCAAAATAATTCATTAAAAAGAAGATGTAGCTCCGATAATGATGTCAGAATAGGTGCGCTATCGAGGATGGCGATTGGCGTAAGTTAAGGTAAAATAATCGCTTATAAAAAACATCGCCTTCCCCGATTATTTTTTTAAAGATTTTGTTGACTTCGCATTTTGCGCGCCTACTGTTAGGCGTTGATGAAGTTCAACACGGGGTTGTCTGAACCCGGTTAATAACTCAGTGGTTAACAAGTGCTTCGGCAGAACACAATGGCTCGTTCGGCATAGAGCGAACAAGCGTCTCTTCTGAAGCGGGCGCATGGATGTGCCGAGCGAACTCTTAGCGAGTTCGGGCTCGGCCTGATTTGCGCCTTGGCGAGTTGCCAAGATTAGTGCGATTGGTGCGATAGGTCGCTTAAACCTAAATAGGCAGTCAGGTGAGTTAAGGCCCGTAAGCCGCTCATCTGCTGTAAGTCGGTGCGATAAGCGATTTCGGTGAACTGAAAATTATGGCGTCACTTGTGATGAGATGTTCTCATCACGGTGTGGGGTTTCACGCCTGTCTCGAATGCCATTAACTTAAGCTCCCATATCACCTGCATCCGATGTTCTCCCCGCGTGCGATCATCTCTTTGAGTTCAG
>JBMFVX010000051.1:0-18584 GCA_049965775.1 Phycisphaerae bacterium | reverse complement strand
GGCGTTTGTGTTTAACGCGATATTTCCAACGCCCAAGATCGGCGACTTTGACGTTGAACTTATATCAGAAGCGCTGCGCTCGCTGGCCAATACCGCCAAAATGAATTTGCATGTGAACGTGCCATATGGCAACAACAGCCATCACATTGCCGAGGCCGTGTTTAAGGCGTTGGCCAAGTCGTTGCGGCAGGCTGTGGCGATGGATGCCAAATCAAGCGATATTCCGAGCACCAAAGGGATATTGTAAGGCGGGAGTTAACCACAATCCCAAACACGAATAGCCACCCAAGGATTTCGGGGCAGGGTTCCCAGGTACGCAATTCCTGGAGTCGTGGCCTGTTAAGGAGCCGCACCTGTTAGTTGCTGCAGAATGATGATGGCGTCTTTGAGGTTGGTAGGGCTTGCGGCTTGATTTAGGAGAAGCCGCTGTCGCTGGGTGAAGGCGGCGGGGCCGGCTTCATCGAGTTGCTCGGCGCCAGTTGCCGCAAAGATGGCGGACGTAAGTTCGCTGATGTTGCTCCGCTGCTTGGCGCTTACAGCAATGGCGTTGGCGGCGGTCACGGGGGGATGCGGCAGGAGATCGGCCTTGTTGAGAACGGGAATGAGCACGGCTTGCGAAAAATTGCGCTGCGCCGTGTCGGCTAAGTCTGCCAGCGTGGCTGCACAGTTCTGGGTGAAAGCGTCCACCACAAGCACAATGACGTCGGCGCTTGCGGCCTGTTGGCGGGTGCGATCAATAGAGACTTGCTCGATGGCATCGGTGGTGGATCGGTCGCCGGCGGTGTCTATTAATATGATGGGCATATCCAGAGAGCCGTGGACGAGGCAGCCGATGGCATCTACATAATCGCGGGTGGTGCCGGCAAGATCGCTCACGATGCTGGCGGAGCGTCCAAGCATGGCGTTCATGAGGGTAGATTTTCCGGCATTGGGCGGCCCAAAAAGCACAATTTTAGGGGGTGTGAAGAAATGGCGTTGCCAGCGCCAGTTATCCAGCAGCAATTGTGTGGCGTGTGCAAATTGTTGCAGCAAAGTTGGTTCATCTTGAGCGGCAGCATTGCGGCGAAGCCGCTGGAGCCAGTCGTTGCACCATTGGGTAAGGCCGCTGGTCAGTTGGTTGGCGAGCATTCGCACCGCGGTGCGAGAGGTGGCTACGGCGAGGAGATCGTAGACTTCGGCTTCGATCGTTGAAGGGGCGACCGGTGAGGAGAGCATGGCGGCGGGGGATGTGGGCTGTGGGGCATTGGTTGGGAGTGAGGCAGAGTCAGAATGCCCAACAAGTGCGCGGGTTACAGCGCGTACCACGGCTGGCCCGCCGTGAAGATGCAGTTCAAACAGATTGGGTGCATGGCAAATAAGCAGGCAGTGATCTACCGCAGCGCCGTCAAGTGTTAAATGCACAAGGCGCAGCATGCCTGGCTGCAGAGCCAAAGCATTGTGCCCGGGCGCAATGGAATTAATTTGGGTGGCTGCGGCAGGGCCGCTTACTTGAATAACCGCAATGGCGCCCGGAGCTTCCGCGGTAAGCCGGTGTACGGCGAGTTGGGCGGGCGGTGGTGTCGCTGGAGAACTGTTGGATGATGCCGCTGTCATATTCATTACCGTAAGGGTATCGAGTTTGGTGGATTGCCATGGTTTTGGCCGCCATTGGTTATGCCGCGGCCGCAGTTGCTACTGAACGGGGCATGGCGGTTCAAGTTTGGTTTTAAGGTACCGGCCCGTGTGGCTGGTTGGGTGCGTGGTGATATCTTCCGGTGTTCCCGTTGCGACAATAGAGCCTCCGCCGGCGCCGCCCTCGGGGCCGAGGTCAATAATCCAATCGGCACATTTAATGACATCGAGATTGTGCTCGATCACCACCACCGTGTTGCCATGATCGGTCAAGCGGTTGAGCACGTTAAGCAGGTTGTGAATATCGGCAAAGTGGAGGCCGGTGGTGGGTTCGTCGAGCACATAGAGCGTGTGGCCCGTGCTGGGTTTGCCGAGTTCGGAGGCGAGCTTCACGCGCTGGGCCTCTCCGCCGGAAAGCGTGGTGCTCGATTGCCCAAGCTGTACATAAGAAAGCCCCACGTCGTTGAGGGCTTGGAGCAGCGTTTTAATGGCTGAAAAGCTGTCGAAAAATTGCAGGGCTTCTTCAATGCGCATGGCGAGCACATCGGCGATAGACTTGCCTCGGTACTTTATTTCAAGGGTTTCGCGGTTGTAGCGGGTTCCCTTGCATTCTTCGCAGGTGACGAATACATCGGGGAGAAAGTGCATTTCGATGCGTTTAGTGCCCTGGCCCTGGCAGGCCTCGCAGCGTCCGCCTTTGACGTTAAAGCTGAAGCGGCCAAGCTGGTAGCCGCGCATGCGTGCCTCGCGTGTGCGTGCGTAGAGTTGTCGGATAAGGTCGAATACGCCGGTGTAGGTGGCCGGGTTGCTGCGGGGCGTGCGACCGATGGGGGACTGGTCAATCTCAATGACTTTGTCAATTTGGGCAATGCCATTAATGCGTTTGTGTTCGCCGGGGCGTTCTTTGGAGCCGTAGAGTTCGCGCTTAAGCGCCTTGAGTAGAATGTGGTTGACGAGCGAAGACTTGCCCGAACCAGAAACGCCGGTGACGCAGGTCATAACCCCGAGTGGAAAGTTGACGGTCACGTTGCGGAGGTTGTTTTCGCGGGCGCCGACGACTTCGAGCATGGCGTCTTTTTTAATGGCTCTGCGTTGGGAGGGCAGCGGAATCTGGTATTCGCCGCTGAGGTATTTGGCGGTGATGCTGTCGGGGTTGGCAAGCACCTGGGCGACGGTGCCTTCGGCGATGATGCGGCCGCCATGCGAACCGGCGGCGGGGCCGACATCAATAAGCCAATCGGCGGCGCGAATGGTATCTTCATCGTGTTCAACCACAATGGTGGTATTGCCGATGTCGGTAAGGTGGCGGAGGGTGCGGATGAGGCGATCATTGTCGCGTTGATGCAGGCCGATGGTTGGCTCATCAAGAACGTAGCAAACGCCGACAAGTCCTGAACCGACCTGTGTGGCCAGGCGAATTCGCTGGGCCTCGCCACCCGAAAGCGTGCCGGTTTGCCGGTCGAGGGTAAGGTAGCCGAGGCCGACATCATTCATAAAGCCGAGGCGATTGCGAATTTCTTTAAGAACGGGCGCCGCGATGAGTTGCTGCTCGTTGCCGAGCGCGAGGCCGGCGAAAAAATCAATGGCTTGGGCGATAGTAAGGGCTGTGACTTCGCGGATGTTTTTGCCGCCGACTTTCACGCCCAGGGCCTGCGGACGGAGCCGGTCGCCATGGCAGCTTTCGCAGGGCTGCTCGCTCAGGTATTGGTGCAGTCGCGACTTAACAAACTCGCTGTCGGTGTTTTCCCAGCGTCTTTGAAGGTTGGGGATGGCACCTTCAAAGTAAGGCTCTGAACGTTTGGTTTTGCGGGCTGCGGCGGAGGCTTTCTTTTTGCCTTCGGATCCATAGAGGATGATGTCGCGCGTTTTGGCGGGCAGGTCTTTAAATGGCACATCGTCGGGTACGTTAAATTCGCTGCAGAAGTTGCGCATGAGCCGATTGTAGTAAATGTTCATCCGGCGGCCATTGCGCCGAAAGGGTTGGATGGCGCCATCGGCAAGCGAGAGAGTTTTGTCGGGCACAATAAGGTCTGCATCAAATTCGAGTATGTTGCCGAGGCCGTCGCAGGCTTCGCAGGCTCCGTAGGGGCTGTTAAACGAGAAGAGTCGCGGCGAAAGCTCTTCCAGTGAACTTTCGGGATGTTCGGGGCAGGCGTAGCGGCTGGAGTAGCTGGTGTCCTGCCATTTGCCGGCGACTTCAGCGGATATGATGACCAGACCGTCCGAAAGTTTAAGCGACAGCTCGACGGAATCGGCGAGGCGGCTGCGCACATCGGGTTTTATGACGAGGCGGTCTACGACGGCTTCAAGCGTGTGTTTGGTGTTTTTATCGAGTGTTGGGGCGGCTTTGATTTCGTGGACGGTGCCATCAATTCGGCAGCGGATAAAACCCTGGCGGGTCATGGCGTCGAGCACTTCGCGGTGAGCGCCCTTTTGGCCGCGCACGAGCGGCGACATAAGCATGATGCGTGTGCCTTCGGGCCTGGCCATGATGTTGTCAACAATTTGCGTGGAAGTTTGCGAAGCAATGGGCTTGCCGCAGGTCCAGCAGTGCGGCACGCCGGTGCGGGCGTAGAGCACACGCAGGTAATCGTAAATTTCGGTGGTGGTGGCCACGGTGGAGCGTGGGTTGCTTGAGCCGCTGCGCTGCTCGATGGCGATGGTGGGAGGTAGGCCTTCAATTTCTTCGCAGTCGGGCTTTTGCATCTGCTCCAAAAACTGCCGGGCGTAGGCCGAGAGCGATTCGACATATTTACGCTGTCCCTCGGCATAGATGGTGTCAAAAGCGAGCGAGCTTTTGCCTGACCCAGAGAGTCCGGTGATGACGACGAGTTTATCGCGTGGTATTTCGAGCGAAACATTTTTAAGGTTATGCTCCCTCGCCCCGACTATGCGAATACATTTTAAGGCCATCGGGTTCTCCGAAACTCGATCCACACAGATGCGCTTGTGCCAAGGCGACATCCTGCGTGGAAACGAACCCTGAATTGTAGCGTGGCTGGTTGTGGAGGTTCAACCAGTGATTGAGTGAAGAGCAGCCGATTTTCCGGGCGGCGTTCGGAGTTCAGTTGTTGCGGCCCGCACACAAGAGGGAGGCTCCCCGTTTGGCCAGCGGCAAGCCAGCGGGTAAGTGGGGGCTGGCAAGGAATATTGTCCTTGGGTTGTGGTGGGTTTAGTCTTGTTTAGACATTAGTTATAATAAGTGGACATTTATGGACATCAGATATATAATGACTTGTGTTGTACATTAAAAGGGTGGGATTAGCACGTGAAATTAACAGTAAAAGATGCGGCTCATCTGCTAAATGTTTCAGAAAAGAGCATTTACCGGTGGATTAAGCTTGGGGTTATACCGGCGTATCAAATTAATGAGCAATACCGGTTCAATCGAGCCGAACTGCTGGAGTGGGCAACTTCGCGCAAGATTCAGGTATCGCCTGAAATATTTCGCGAAACCGAGGGGTTAGAATCGCCCATACCGCCGCTGAGCGAGGCCTTGCGCGACGGGGGTGTGTATTACCGCATCAGCGGCACAAATAAAGAGGCGGTGCTGCGATCGGTGGTGGAAATTATGCGTCTGCCTGATGAGGTTGATCGAGCATTCTTGTATCAGGTATTACTTGCCCGGGAAGCGCTTGGCTCGACGGGCATTGGCGATGGCATTGCCATTCCGCATGTGCGCAATCCGATTGTGCTGCACCTTGATCGCCCCATGATTACGCTTTGTTTTTTGGAAAATGCGGTTGATTTTGGATCGTTGGACCAGCAGCCGGTGAACGTGCTTTTTACGCTGATAAGCCCGACGGTTCGTGCGCATTTGCAGTTGCTGTCGCGGTTGGGGTTTGCGTTGCGCAATGCGGCCTTTAAGGATGCGGTGCGCCGGCAGGCGTCGCGAGATGAAATTCTTGCCACACTCGAGCGGGCCGAGGCTGGCGTTGTTGCCGGCGGCGCGGTGTTGAGTGGTAAAGACGCTGCAGCGGCAGCCAGTGCCGCGCTGGGTAGCTCAATGTGATGGATGTATCCGCGTGCATGATGAGGCCATGATTCGTGTGTGGATGAATTTGATTTTGCTGGCAGTGGTGCTCTCTGGGCTAAGCGGCGCATGGGGGCTGCTATCCAAAGGCAGGTACGCGTGGGGGCAATGGGTGGCCAGTGCATGTATGGCGTTGGCGGGAGTTCTGGGTGCTGGGGCCGGTTTGGCGGCCTTGGTTGGCAATAAAACCTTGGTGATACAGTACCCGGGCGTGTTGCCGGGTATTGCGATGCACTTGAAACTGGACGCGCTGGCGGCATTTTTTTTGGTGCTTATTTTTGTTGTGGGAGCGGCAGCATCCATTTACGGGTTGGGATACTGGCCGCAGGCGCGTCGCAGACGCACGGCGCAGAAATTACAGTTTGTGTACGGCCTCATGATTGCTGCGATGGCGATGGTGACGCTTGCAGCCGATGCGGTGGTGTTTTTAACGGCGTGGGAGGTGATGGCGGTTGCGGGCTTCTTTTTGATAAGCACGGAAGATGAACGGGCCGACACACGGCAGGCAGGCTGGGTGTATCTGGTGGCGACGCATGTGGGGACGTTGTCGCTGTTTGGGGTTTTTGCCCTGATGCATGCGGCTACGCATTCGTATGTGTTGGCGGCCATACCACCGGCCGATGGAGCGTTGGTGCGGCTGAGCATTTTTCTGTTGGCGCTGCTTGGCTTTGGGATAAAGGCGGGCCTGATGCCGCTACATTTTTGGCTGCCCGGCGCCCACGGGAATGCGCCAAGCCATGTATCGGCGACGCTGTCGGGCGTGCTGTTGAAAATGGGCATTTATGGGTTGCTGCGTATTTTGATGTGCCTGCCGCAGCCGCCGGCGGCGTGGGGTGTTGTTGTGTTGTCGTTGGGGGCGATGAGCGCTGTTTTCGGCGTTGCGTTTGCGCTGGGGCAGCATGATCTTAAGCGGCTGCTGGCGTATCACAGCATTGAGAACATCGGGATTATTCTTATGGGGCTGGGGGTGGCGCTGATTGGCGTGGCCGAGGGGCATCCGATGTGGGTGCTGTTGGGCATGGCGGGCTGTCTGCTGCATGTTTGGAATCACGGACTATTTAAGTCGCTGTTGTTTTTGGGCGCTGGGAGCGTGATATCGGCGACGGGCAGTCGCAAAATTGATGCGCTGGGCGGATTGGCACGGCTGATGCCATGGACGGCCGCGCTGTTTCTGCTTGGCGCTTGGGCCATTTGCGGCCTGCCGCCGCTGAATGGGTTCATAAGTGAATTGCTGGTGTATATGGGGGCATTGGTGCCAGCGACGCATGCGGGGGCCGGAGGCTGGGCGGCTGTAAGCCTGGCGGCGGTGGCGTTGGCGGTGGCCGGCGCGCTGGCGTTGGCTTGTTTTGTAAAAGTATACGGGGCTGTGTTTTTAGGAATGCCGCGCAGCAAACAGGCATCGCGGGCGCGTGAGGCTGGCCTCGCGATGCGTGTGCCGATGGTTGTTTTGGCGGTGATGTGTCTTGTCATTGGATTGTTTCCGATGGTCGTGCTGACGCCGCTGGAGCATGCGGTTGGTGTATGGGCGTGGCCAATGGGCGGCAGCGAGCGGCTGTCCACAGCGGTTCCGTGGCGCGAGCTAAGCATTGCCGCATTGGCATTGGTGACTGGGGCGGGGCTGATTTGGCTGCTGATGCGGCGAAGCAGATCTATGCGATTGCGACGAGCGGAGCCTACCTGGGGATGCGGTTACGTACAGGGGACCGCTCGCATGCAATATACGGCGTCGTCGTTGGCGCAAATGTTGGTGGCGATGCTGCGATGGGTGCTGCTGCCGGTGCAGCAGGGTGCTGCGCCCGCGGGCATTTTTGCCGGCCGAGCAAGTTTTCATTCTGACGTGCCGGACCTGGTTACCGATCGGCTGTTGTTTCGGTTTTGGCGGTGGCTGCAGTTGCTTTTGCGACCGATGCGGCGCGTGCATCAGGGGAGTATTCAAAGGTACCTGCTGTACATACTACTGGCGCTGTTTGTGCTGCTGCTGACGCTTGTGCCGGTGTGGACGATTGTGCGCCACATGCTGGCTCCGTGAAGAAAGGCTTGCGGGCCTTGGCCCGTGAAGTGGATTCGCGATGGTGATGGATTTGATTATTTTGGCAACTTTGCTGGCTGCCGGCAGTGGAGTTCCGGGTGTTTTGATGTCGCGGCGCTCGTCGGCCGGGGAGTGGATCGCAGTTGCCATGATCGTGACGGCGTCGCTGGCGGCATTAGCGGCGATGGGGCTCCAGTTGGCATTTGCCGCTGCCCCGGCCGGGCTAAGCGAGCCATGGTCGCTACCATGGGGTCGCTTTGCAATCGGGCTTAATGCGATGGGGATCGTATTTTTAATACCGATTGTGTGCATTTCGTCGCTGGGGGCGATTTATGGCCTTGCCTATTGGCCGCAGGCGCGCCACCGGCGCAATGGCAGAAAATTGCGGTTGTGTTGGGGGTTGCTGACCGCAGCCATGATGCTGATTGTGGTGGCGCGTGATGCGGTTCTGTTTTTAATGGCGTGGGAGGTGATGGGGCTGGCGACATTTTTTTTGATCAGCACAAACGATGATGATGTCGGCGCTACGGATTCCGGATGGATTTATCTGGTTGCGGCGCACCTGAGCGCATTGGCGCTGATGGGGATGTTCGCGCTTTTAAGGGCGGCTACGGGTTCGTTTGCGCTCTGGCCGGTGCTGCCGACGTCCAGCTCATCGGTGCTTGCGACAGGCATTTTTATTTTGGGCGTTGTGGGTTTTGGGCTTAAGGCGGGCTTTATGCCGCTGCATGTCTGGCTGCCTGGCGCGCACGCCAATGCGCCGAGCCACGTTTCTGGTTTTCTTTCGGGCGTCGGGTTGGCCATGGGTGTGTTTGGCGTGGTGATGGTGAGCACGCAGTGGGCAATGCCGCCGATTTGGTGGGGCGTTTTACTGCTGGTGATCGGAACTGCCACGAGCCTGGGGGGCATTATCTTTGCGCTGGCGCAGAGCGACTATAAAAGACTTTTGGCCTACAGCAGCGTGGAAAATATCGGCATCGTACTGATGGGCATTGGTTTGGCGGTGGTTGGCCGCGCCGTGGGGCAGCCGCTATGGATTTTTCTGGGGTTGGGCGGCGCTTTACTGCATATTTTAAATCATAGTTTATTTAAGCCGCTGCTGTTTATGGGGGCGGGCAATGTGCTCCATGCGACCGGCACGCGTGAGATTGAGGTGCTTGGCGGCCTGGCCCATCGGATGCCTCGAACCGCCGGTCTTATGGCCCTTGGGTCGGCGGCGATCTGCGGGTTGCCTCCACTCAACGGTTTCATCAGCGAATGGATGATTTACCTGGGCTTGTTCAATTGTGCGCTGGTGCCAGCAGGCATACGGCTTGCGTGGCTGGCATTGGCCGCGCCGGCGTTGGCGGTCGCGGGCACAATGGCGTTGGCGGGGTTTGTTAAGCTCTTTGGGGCGACATTTCTTGGGCTGCCACGGAGTTCGCAGGCGGCCGAAGCGCATGAGGCCGGCGTTTTGGCGATTGCGCCGATGTGGGTTCTCGCGTTTGGTTGTGTTGTGCTGGGGCTGGTGCCGGCATTGGTGATGGGCCTGTTGGAAAGAGCCATCGCCCGCTGGGATGCCGCTGCTTTTGTGCCGCGGCCAGCTCTGGCGGCTGTGGAGCCGCTGCAGAAGCTGAGCCTGATTTTTGGCGGCCTGACGGCGGCTTTACTGCTGGGGGCTTGGCTGGTCTATCGAGTAAGGCCACGGCCTGGCGCGGCACCGGCAACATGGGGTTGCGGCTATGGAGCGCCGACATCACGGATGCAATACAGCGCGAGATCATTTGTTCGTATGTTGACTGATGCATATCGGGCCATACTATTGCCGCGCCGCAGAAGCGTAAAAGTGCAGGGTTTTGCGCCGGAGACGGCGAGTGCTTCGGTTGAATTTCCGGATACGGTTCTGGGCCGCGGTCTTTTGCCGGGGTTTCGCATGGCTGCGCGGCTGGCGGGCAGGGTTAGGCCTTTGCAGTCGCAGCCGGTGGGCAGATACCTGCTGTATGTGCTCGTTGCGCTGCTGGTGCTGCTGGCAACCGTCGCGTGGTGATACCGATTGTGCCAAATGTCCACGGGACGGATGCGATAGGGTGCACCGCTATAAAAAGGGATACATGAAGTGGCTTTGTTGCTGATAAACACGGTAATGCATCTGGTGCTGCTGGCCGCAGCGCCGCCGTTGATGCTGGGGCTTATACAGCGTACCAAGGCTTTGCTGGCCGGACGCAAGGGGCCGCCGCTGCTGCAGCCCTACTACGACCTGTATAAATTGCTGCGTAAGGGGATTGTATTAAGTAAGACCACGACATGGATATTCAGAGCGGGGCCGATGGTAACTTTGGTTGCGGTGCTGCTTGGCGGACTGCTGGTTCCGTTTGGAGCGTCGGCTGCGCCGCTGCATTTTCAGGGTGATGTGATTCTGCTGATTTATGTACTGGCATTGGCACGGTTTTTTACGAGCTTGGCCGCTTTGGATACAGGCTCGTCCTTTGAAGGCATGGGCGCAGCGCGCGAGGTTACCTTTGCGTGCCTTTCGGAAGCGGCGCTTATGTTGGGCTTGTTGGTGCTGATTAAATTTTCGGGTTCGTTAAGTCTCAATACGATGTTGCGTGCTCCGGCGGAGCATGCGTTTGCGATGCTGCCGGTCGCTTCGCTTATGCTTGCCGCCGTGGGCATGTTTATTGTACTGCTCGCCGAAAATGCGCGTATTCCCGTGGATGACCCCGCCACACATCTCGAGCTTACTATGATTCATGAAGTAATGGTGTTGGATCATAGCGGCCCACTGCTGGCGCTGGTTAACTATGGTGCCGCCGTGAAGTTATTTGTGTTTGCCGCTTTGTTTTTGCATTTTGTGCCGCCTGTACCGTCGGCGTCGCCGGCGCTGAATTGGGTGGTTTTTGCGGCGGAAATGCTTGGGGTGGCTGTGGCGATTGGGTTGGTCGAATCGTTGATGGCCCGGCTGCGACTCACCCATGTGCCGACGCTGCTGGTGGCGGCGAGCTTGCTGTGTGGTTTTGGCTTTAGTTTGATGCTGAGGTGAGTGATGACGGGCACGATTAATGCATTGCTGGTGGTGGTACTGCTGGTGAACCTCTTTATGCTTGGCGCCAGCCGCATGCGCGGGCTTATTCATGCGGCGGCATCGCAGGGCGTTATTTTGAGCTTCATGCCGCTGCTGCTGGCGTCGCGACTCGACTGGATTGCCGTGGTGGTTGCCGGGGTGACGATAGGGCTTAAGGGACTTATTATTCCGCGGATTCTGCACAAGGCCCTGCGCGACGCAAAGATTAAACGTGAAGTTGAGCCGCTGATCGGCTTTTTGCCGACAATGCTGCTGGGCGCATTGGGTACGGTGCTCTCTCTGGTGCTGGCGTCGCACCTGCCGGTGGTGGGGCATCCGGTATCCAATTTGGTAATACCAGTGTCGTTGTCCACGATTTTGACGGGCTTTCTGCTGCTGACCACGCGCGTTAAGGCGATTACGCAGGTGATTGGCTATCTGATTCTGGAAAACGGCATATACATTTTCGGCATGCTGCTTTTGGCGGCGGTTCCATTTCTGGTGGAACTGGGCATTCTGCTGGATTTGTTCGTGGGCATTTTTGTGGTGAGCATCATCATTCATCACATCAATCAGACGTTTTCATCCATGGACACGCGGCAACTTACGGCGCTGAGGGAATAGCTGAATGTTATTTGTTTTGATACTGATTCCGCTTCTGGCTTCGGGCGTCGCGCTAGGGATGCCGTCTGATCGCAGTCGCCCCTGGTTGTTGCCACCGGTGGCGATAGCGCATTTGGTGATGACCCTGATTGCGATTGATCGCAATTCGGAAGCTCGGCTTGGCGGCTGGTTGTGGCTAGATCCGCCCGGGCGGCTGGTGCTGCTGCTGTTAAGCGTGCTGTTTTTTATATGTGCCGTTTATACGACGGGCTATCTTCGCTATCGGCAAGATCGTTCCAACCGGGTGTTTGTGGCGTGCCTGCTGTTTGTTTTGGCGGCGGGTACGTTGGTGGCGATGGCCCAGCACCTCGGATTGATGTGGATTGCTCTGGAACTTGCCACGCTCTCGATGGCGCCGCTTATCTATTTTAATCGCACACCGCGGTCTATTGAGGCGACGTGGAAGTATTTGATGATTGGTTCGGTGGGTATTGCGCTGGCGCTGCTGGGGTCGTTTTTTATGGCGTATTCAGCCATGGGCAGCGGGCCACCGTCGCTGCTTTTTGCCGATTTGCTCGCACGGGGTGCAACGCTTAATCACACGTGGGTGCGCATGGCGTTTGTGTTGTTGTTGGTGGGCTATGGCACCAAGATGGGCCTGGCTCCGATGCACACCTGGAAGCCCGATGCGTACGGCGAGGCTCCGGGTGTGGTTGGAGCGCTGCTTGCTGGCGGGCTTACAAGCTGCGCGTTTCTGGCGCTGCTGCGTATAAACCATGTGTGCTGTGCTGCAGGCCAACAAGAGTTCACGAGCCATCTGATGATTTTTATGGGTTTGCTGTCCATGGCGGTGGCGGCGATATTCACCCTCGGCCAGAAGGACATTAAAAGAATGCTGGCATATTCCAGCGTGGAGCACATGGGCATTTTGATGCTGGGCGCCGGGATTGGCGGCATCGCGCTGTTTGGAGCACTGCTGCACATGCTCAACAATGGCCTTACCAAGGGAATGTTGTTTTTGTCGGCCGGCAACATTCACCGATCGTATCAGAGCAAAAGCACTGACGAGGTGCGCGGCGCCATGCGAAGGCTGCCGCTGTCGGGAACCATTTTCATGCTTGGCTTTTTAGCGATTACCGGTTCGCCGCCGTTTGGGCCATTCGTCAGCGAGTTCACCATTTTAACCGGCGGTCTGCAGTACCATTGGTATTGGATCAGCGCTCTATTTTTATTGCTTTTGCTTGTGGTGTTTGTAGGCATGGGACGAACCGTGCTTACCGTGGTGCAGGGGCGGCCTCTGCCCGGCCGGCCGGCATCGGCCTACCGCGATCATTTGCTGACGGGGTTGCCGCTGGTGATTTCGTTGGGGTTGGTACTGATGATGGGCACGCACATACCCGCTCCGCTGGCCGCGATGGTACATCGGGCGGCGGCTTTTTTGGAGGTGCACCCATGAGCATGGTGGCAACATCTGATACTCCATGGCAGCGGCTGGCGGTGCTGGTGAATGGGAGAGCTTTGCCCAAGTCGGCGGTACCGGAGCTTTCGATTACTGACTTTCAACAGGCGATTTTAGATGGCGTTGCCCGGCAATGCCGGGTAGCCGCGCTCTTTGGTATGCCGGATCGCACCAGCCCGGATGCGCTTTGGCTTTATGTAGTGCTGGCCGATGATGACAGTTCTCGGCTGCGGCTGGGACGAACTCGCATAGGGGACAACTCGTTTCCATCGCTTACACCTGCGTGCTGGCAGATTCATCTGTTTGAGCGGGAAATCGCCGAGCAGTTTGGCCGCGTTCCGGTGGGGCACCCGTGGCTCAAGCCGGTGCGTTTTCATCGCAGCTATCAGCCGGGGCGCGACGCATGGAACCGTCCGGCGGAAGCCGAGATCGCGGCGGGCGTGATGGACTTTTATCAGGTGAAGGGCGATCAAATTCACGAAGTGGCGGTTGGCCCGGTGCATGCGGGCATTATTGAGCCGGGACATTTTCGGTTTCAATGCGATGGCGAAAACGTGCTGCATCTGGAAATCGCACTGGGCTATCAGCATCGCGGCGTGGAACGAGCTTTGGCGGCGGGTCCGGGGCCGCGCAGCATACATTATGCAGAGACGTTGGCAGGCGATTCGACCATAGGCCACGCCACGGCATATTGCCAGGCGGTGGAGGCATTGGGGGGTATACAAAAATCTGCCCGGGCGCAGAGCCTGCGGGCGGTAGCGCTGGAACTGGAGCGGCTTGCCAATCATGTGGGCGACCTGGGGGCTTTAAGCGGCGATGTGGGCTTTACCTCAACGCAGGCGTTTTGCGGCCGACTGCGCGGCGAGTTTTTAAACATGACGGCGCTGCTTTGCGGCAGCCGGTTTGGCCGCGGACTGCTTTGCCCCGGCGGGGTCCGGTTTGACCCGGATGTTTCAGCCATTGATGCACTGCGCCGCTCGCTGGTGCCTGCGGAGACCGAGACCCGCCAAGCCGTAGAATTGCTTTGGAACTCTTCATCGGTGATGGCTCGCTTTGTTGATACCGGCGTGATTCCGCGGCAGGTGGCGATTGACCTGGGAATGGTTGGACCGGCGGCCCGTGCCTGCGGCTTAAACCGTGACGCGCGGCAGAATCATCCTTCGGGTTTGTTTCGATTTACGCATATTCCGGTGGCCACCTGGGAGAGCGGCGATGTTTTTGCGCGGGCGTATGTTCGGTTCCTTGAAGTTCAGAGATCATGTGAGTTTGTTCGTCAACAGCTTGATTCATTACCAAGCGGAGCTGTTCGCAGCCCGCTGACTCCATTGGCGGCCGATTCTCTGGCGGTGGCGCTTGTGGAGGCCTGGCGCGGCGAGGTATGCCATGTGGTACTTACTGATGAACAGGGATGTTTTGAACGCTACAAAGTTGTGGACCCCTCGTTTCATAACTGGGCGGCGGTGGCGATGGCCCTGCGCGGCGGGCAGATATCTGACTTTCCCTTGTGCAACAAGAGTTTCAATCTTTCTTACTGTGGCCACGATTTATAGAGCCAGCCAGACTGGCCGGAGGTGCTGTGATGTTCGACATTTTAGCTGCCCGTTGGAAGCAGGGCGCCCGCACCATGGGCTATCCAGATGCGGCTCCTCCGGAACTGCCGGGGCATTTTAAAGGGCGGCCGATTTTTGATATCTCGCGATGTCCGTCGGGTTGCGACGCATGCGCCAAGGCTTGCCCGACGCAGGCCATTGGCGTAAAGGGGGGCAAGATTACGCTCGATCTGGGGCGATGTTTCTTTTGCACCGACTGCGCTGAGGCGTGTCCACAGAACGCCGTCAGGTATTCGCGCGACTACCGCTTGGCGGTGCGGCAGCGCGAGAATATGGTCTTGCGGGCAGAGCAGGAATTGGTGCTTGCCGCTGAGTTAAATGAAAAGTTGCGATCGCTTTTTGGCCGGTCGCTGCGGCTGCGACAAGTTAGCGCCGGTGGCTGCAATGCCTGTGAGGCTGATGTAAATGTTTTGACAACCATAGGCTGGGATCTAAGCCGCTTTGGTATAGACTTTGTGGCTTCGCCGCGCCATGCCGATGGGCTGCTGATAACCGGAGCGGTGTCAAATAACATGCTCGCGGCGCTGCGTAAAACGTATGATGCGGTGCCTGATCCTAAAATAGTTATTGCGGTGGGGGCGTGCGCCATTTCGGGCGGGCCTTATATCAATCACGCGGAGGTTGGCAATGGCGTGCCTGCGGAAATTCCCGTTGACTTGTATGTGCCCGGGTGCCCGCCGCATCCTCTGACCATTTTAGATGGCCTGCTGCGGCTGCTTGGACGATTAGCCGAACGTTGATATTTTGCGGCGTGCGGGCCAATCAAGCTGGCTCCGGGGAACCGGTTATTTTCAACTGCACCAGTTGGTGTGATGCAGTTTCGCCGCAGACGCCGCGCATCGGCAGGGGGCTTACCGGAGGCTCGCTGAGTCGGTGGATGCCTCCAAAGCGAAGTCGAACCGCCCAGCCAAAAGTGCGGCGGATGGTTTGAATGAGTCCCATCATTCCAAAAATCTGCACCACAGCAGGCTTCATCGAAACCTGGGTGCGGCTGCGCACCAGTGCCACAAGCAGCCAGAGGGGATTATAAAAATAGAGATAGGCCGCCATCAGATTAAGCTGTTTGCGCCATGGATACTTATGATTTGAAGCCACAACATAGTTGCCGTCGGTCATGTAGTTTTCAACCCGGCGGCTGCCAACGCGGTCAAAGACCTGGCCGGAAGTGAAGGTTCCATCGTAGAGCTTGGTGCCGGGTGATGGGGTGAGCATAAGAACTTGCAGAGAAACAGCGCCTGCCCGGCGCAATACTTTAACCTGATTAAGCAGGCCGTAGGGTTTGCCCGGGGTATAGAGAGGCTGCGAATCGTGATGCATCATCATCGGCATGGGACAAATGCCCGACTGCCGCAACAGGCCAAAAGCCTCGGTGGTTTTGTTGACACTTTGTCCCTTTTTGACCAAGGTGGCGGTCATGTCTTCTACGCCCAGCCACAATGCGCGGCAACCGGCGGCGTGCACATCGGACAGGTGTTCTTTCATTTGCAGCGTATCATGAACGGTGACCTCGGTATACCAGCGAACTTTGTGTCCCAGTGATTTGCCATCTACCTGGTGGTGAGCGAGGGTTTCAACGATTTCGAGCGTGCGGGCCTTGTTGTTAAAAAAGTTATCGTCGGTTCCGAAGAAGTGGCGTAAGCCAAATTCTCGGTTCAGGCGGTCCATTTCATCGGCGATGCGCAGACCGCTTTTTACGCGATGCTGGCGCTGGTTGTAGGCTGGGATCGGACAATAAGGGCAGGCAAACTTACAGCCAAAGGTCATGACCAGCGAACTGATGGGCGAGAGCCATCGCACCCGGTTGGCGGCGAGCGCCTGCCGGGCCAGTCCGGGCTGGCGGCCGGGTGGATCGAGCAGACGGTAGCCTAGAACTGGATGAGGCAATTCATCAAGATTGCCTACCAGTCGCTGCATTCCGGTGTCAATGAGTTCGCCGGTGGGGCCATTTTTGCCGGGGGCGGCGTAAACCAGGCCGGGGACAGCATTAAGAACGCCGGTTTTTCGTGCGCGTTCAAAAGCCGTGCGAGCCGACTCTCCTTTGCCGCGGAGCGTCAATAGCACTTCGAGCAGATTCAGCATCACGTACTCTTCACCGGTAACGGCGACATCCGCGCCCGATAGGGCTGATGGGCCGTCGGCAAAGACTTCATAGGGCTGATAAACATTCAGCGAGCCGCCGGTGATAATTAACGGACGGTATTGAGGGGCGATTTGTCGTGCTTCGCGAATCATTTTGAGGCATGGAGCCAGATGCATGCCCATGCTCGAAATCATGAATAAATCGGGCACTCGACCGTCGAGGCGCATCACGGCGGGGTTAAAGCGGCGATTCCACTGTTGTAAAACGATGCGTGTTTTTCAAAACCAGAGTCGAACAACGCCGAACCAATAGCCCGAACACCCGCAGGCACCATGTGCGTGTCGGCGTATATGAATTGAAGCATTCTTGTGCGGTGGTCGAAAGCGCATGCGATGACTGTAGTCAGATCATGCTTGGGAGCCAGCAGTCGCAGCCGCCGTCGGATATCGGTGAGTTCCCCGAGAGGTAATAATTCATCACCACGGCCACGATGGGGTAGTTCCATTGGTTCGCTCCATAGAAGCACGCGTGACAACCGAGATGTATAACAATCAGAGGTCGCAATCCTGATGATAGCATAAAATCGCTGGAAAAAAAATCGAAATTGGAAAGTATTGTGCGCCTATTTCATGGATAGTTGGAATGTGAAACATGTGCCCGGCTGAACTTTTACACGGTCGGCTTCAATTTCCGGCTGGCCATGATGTTGAGGCTTTTTCAACAGTGCTTGCGATCGCGGGGTTTGGGCAGAGTGTGCTGTTGTTTCCAGACGTAAAAGACTATAGTGGGAGTTATGCGACGGGTGAGGCAGAAGCCTTACTCATGAGAGTTCTGCTTGTTTATCCGCAGTTTCCCGAGACCTTCTGGAGCCTAAATCACGCATTGCGCTTTATACGCAAGCGGGCGGTGACTCCACCGTTGGGCCTGTTGACTGTTGCGGCGATGCTGCCGGCCGAATGGGAAAAGCGTCTGATAGACCTGAATGTTCAGCCGTTAAAGCCGGCGGATTTGGCTTGGGCTGATATGGTAATGCTCAGCGCCATGGTGGTGCAGCGGGAATCGGCACGCGCGTTGATCGGGCGCTGCAAAGAAGCGGGTTTACGGGTTGTGGCCGGCGGGCCGCTGTTTAACTCGGAGCACGAATCGTTCAGTCAGGTGGATCACTTTGTACTCGGCGAGGCCGAAGTTTCATTGCCGCCGTTTCTGAAAGATTTGGCGCAGGGGCGGCCGCAGCGGATGTATCAAGCCGAAGGATTTGCCGATCTGCATACCACGCTGGCACCATTATGGGAACTTGCTGACCTGCGTCGCTATGTTTGCGCGGGTGTGCAGTTTTCGCGCGGCTGCCCATTTGATTGCGAGTTCTGCAATGTTACGTCGCTTTTTGGCCGTCGCCCGCGCACAAAAACTTCTTCACAAATTCGGGCTGAACTTGACGGGTTGCAGCGCTGTGGCTGGCGGGGCAATATATTTTTTGTGGATGACAATCTCATCGGCAATAAGCCCGAAGTGAAACGCGACCTGCTGCCCATGCTGATTCAGTGGCAGAAGAAGTATGGCCCGGTGTCATTCAATACACAGGCCTCCATTAACCGGCTCTTCGGGCAATCGAGTGGGTAAATTATCCTGAAAAACATGATATGATCCTTCATTGACGGTCGTTTTCTGCTACTTGACAGATTTTCAGAACTGTTGATTGTAATGGGATGGAAAAACGTAAACGCAAACGGCGGTTATCCGATACCTACCGGTTCGCCGGTTTTCAGACAGCGTCAAGCGTCCAAGGTATTTTCGGTGATCCCAAGGCGCGACTGTTGTCTCTTTCTCGACGCTCAAAAAAACGATTTGCGGCTGCTGCGGCAAGGCACGTATGGGGTGGTATGACCGTAAGCCCCGGCGTGTTCGCGACTTGGCATGTGGAGACACCCAAATCTACCTGGTTTTTGATATTCGCCGTGTGGATTGTCGGAGTTGTGGGAAGGTGAAACAAGAGCGACTGAGCTTTCTGGCCGATAACCCTTTTTACACCAAGCGATTCGCGTTCTATACCTCCCACGGCCAAAATTTGAAGGCTTTATTGCAGTGTGATGGTGAGATACTCCGATGATAGGTAATACCG
>JBMFVX010000050.1:0-19256 GCA_049965775.1 Phycisphaerae bacterium | reverse complement strand
GCCGAGCGCGTCGCCGAGCATATTGCGCGGGCGTTGAGGCCTCTCTTACCTGAATATATATCCCATTGGAGCGTAAGCGTTACCGAAGCCCCTGGCTGCATCGCAACCTTCCGCTATGAGCGGACTGCCAGCCGCCCAACGCCTGATTGAATAGAAGCAAAGTTAGAGAGCTCTATATTTAATTGCCGCAGAATCACCACCACCTGCGGACTCGTGAGCGTAAGCACCTCCATCGGGCGTTCGGCGCGATAGTCGCTGGCCACATTGAGATCGAAACCAGGATGGCATGACAACTCGGTGCAGCCTTCTTCAAGGGCATATAGTATTTCAATCAAGCCGCCCGGCGAAATATATTCCAGCTTAGGCTGCATATCGGCATCGCGGCCAAAAAAGGCACCCCAAAAATAAACTTTATCACTTAAATGCCGCACAAAGACCTTACTCCACGGCACAGCTTGTGCAATGGCTTCGCACACATCCCGCCTCTTATGCACATGTTGATGCGAATCTATGTGTGTGGGCGGACGTCCAGCTAATCGCTCAAACGCCCGACACTGCCGCACAATTTCCTGCCGCAGCGCAGCGGCGTCATCTAAAGCGATCTTCTGCCGCGTCTGGTGCCACTCGCCCTCGCAGAGTTGCCACTCCCCGAGGTCCAGGTGCAGGCCAAGACTAAGCCCACACCCATGCGATCGTCTGGCACCCCGCTTGAGATTGGATATCTGTTTCCATAACTCTACGGCGTGAGCGGCGGCGGGAGAATCTACCATCAGGCTGGCACTGGTTACAATGCCATGCTCGTGGGCATACATAATGCCCTGATTTGTTTGCTCGCTTAAGCCAAAATCGTCGGCATTGACGATCAGCAGCTTTCTGGATCGCGGATTCATTGGATGCCCACCCGCTTCAATGCGTCGCTTAACACCTTTTCCGCCGAAAAGTGTGCTTGAGCAATTTCAAATGCGGCGCGGCAGTGAGCGGCATAGTCGCTCTCAACGGCCTGCACGGCCGCTATAATCTCTTCCATCGTGCTGAACGCGAACAAGCCACGCCCCGTCGGCAGGTGGCGGCTAAAACCGGTGTCCTGGTTTATCACCGGCCGCCCGGCCGCCAAATAACAGGCGCTGCGATCGGAAAACCAGCCGGATCGAAGCCGGATATTCTGGTCCTTGGCCACCGAAAACTCGCCGCGTGCCTCACGTATGTACGCTCGATACCGGTCCATGTCGCTTGATATATGCACCGGATCAGCCAGCATCCATCCGTGCGATTGCAGCAGCGATCGGGTGGCATCATCCACCCCGGTTGCCAGTTCAAACCGGGCGGCCGCCCGGTGCGGTAAATCAATAAACTTTAAAAACTCGCGATCCTTCGACCAGTAATATGTTTCACCGCGATAGACGATATCACGGCCGCGGTTCTGCCAGGTAGCAATGGTATTGTACGAGCAAGCTCCCGCGTCAAAAGGCTGCTGCCATAAGTCGAGCACGACCGGCTGGCGCGTAGGCCGCCAGTGATACCGCGCCGCCGACAGCGGACAATCGCTTTGGCCGATGTTTTCGCCATAGGTAAAGTGATGCGTATGGCCGTCGAGTGCCGCAATAACGGCCGCGTCGCCGCGCTCGACCTGTATCTGCGATACCACGGGGTCGGTTTCCCAATAAATGCGTACGGGGCAGCGTGCATGCTCGGGCAGAAGCTCCTGTGCTCCGGTGACATTAAGCATAACATCAGCGGACTGGTACAGATCACTGATTTGCAGCTCAGAGAGGCCCCAACATCGGCCGCCCTCGTAACGTCCGCGAAAGGCCCAGCGGTCTTTCAGGCCGAACTGCTCCAGCACAGGAGCGACACGTGAGACGTTATACTCGGCATCGGGCGTACAGTCGGCCAGAGCGGGGTTATAAACCCACCGTGACGAATCTTCTATATAAACCGGATCGTAGCCCAACCGCCGCAGCCCCAGCATAAAATGCAAAAATTGCCAGGTGACACCCGCCAGCGGGTACCAGAACAAAATGCCAGATACGATGATCCGCGGCTTGGAGCCGACTGGTTCAATCTGCACGCGATTCCTCTTTGACAAGACGCCGGACAAACCGAGCCGGATTGCCGGCATACACCGCATATGCGGGCACATGACCGCTCACCACAGAACGAGCGCCGATGACAGCGCCATCTTCAATAACCGTGCCGGGCAGAATGCAGCAATCAAAACCGATCCAAACATTATTGCCGATGGTTACCGGCCTGGCATCCAGCGGCTCCAGCGCCGCCGGATCGCGCGATGCGGCGAAGCGCTGCAGCATTGTGCGGCGCGCCGCCGCATCGCGGGATGCCCGGTAGTTATCCATGATGACAACGTTCCATGAAATCAGCCCGTAGTCGCCGATGCTTACATTTGAATCACAAATGAGCCACAAACCATTAAGCAGCGTACAGCGACCGGCGCTGAAAGCGCCTTGCTCCCCCATGTCAAACATGCAACCTATATAAGCCGAACACCCCTCCCCCAGCACCACTCCCCGGGGGCGGCGACTGCGATACAAATGAAAGCTGTAGGAGGTCTCGACATAACAGCCCGGCTGCATCACCACGTTGTCGGGTATGACACCATTGTGCCAGTCACCAGAGATTGTGCGGCTCATCAGACGGCCTCCCCGTCCTGTGGGGTGACGGGCTTGGCCGGGTTTCCTCCCACGTGCGCACCGACCGCCACGTCGCGCGTTACCACACTGCCCGGTTCGATCCAGGCGCCATCGCCGATGCGCACGCCCTTGAGTATGGTTGCGTTAGGCCCAATGAACACATCGCTGCCAATGTGTACGGGCCGACACTCCACACTCGGGCGAGACCGATCTTTGCCGATCGGCGAGCAGGCCACGGCATCAGCGACGCGCTGAGCCGGCGCCAGCGGATGAAAATCGGTGTCGGCAATAACCACGTTCCATCCAATAAGTACATAATTGCCGATTTTTATTTGCTCGTCGCACATTAAGATTGCATTGGTCAGGCAGCAGAACCGCCCAATACTGATGCGTCCCTGCGGCCCCACAGAGAGTTGCACGCCATCAAGCGTGCTGCTTTCGCCAACGGTCAGGCCGTCTGCATGCTGCGAGCGAAAGCGCCGAAGCGCCGCAGTGCCGCGAATGACCACGCCGCGCCCCAAAACCACGCCCGCCGGCAGGCTGCCGCCGTCCCATACAGACTGGTTTGCCGCCGACTCGCTCATAGGGCCTCCGCCGGAGGATCGCCGTGCTGGAGCCGATACAAAGATTGATACAGCCCCGGCTCTTTAATCAACGCTTCGTGGGCGCCGCGCTGCACCACGCGTCCGCGTTCGAGCACAATTATTTGATCCACAAAGCGAACAGTCGAAAAGTGATGCGAGATGATAATAGTTGTTCGGCCGGCCATAAGCCGCCGCAGCGAGACCAGCAGATCAGCCTCGGTTTGTGCATCCAGCCCGGTGGTGGGTTCATCGAGCACAATGATCTGGGCGTCTTTTAAGAACGCCCGTGCCAGCGAAATCCGCTGCTTTTGTCCGCCGGAAAGCAGCACCCCACGCTCGCCCACCGGCGTGTCAAACCCCTGCGGTAGCGATTGAATGAACTCCCATGCGCCGGCAGAACGCGCGGCCGCCTCTAAATCAGCCCCGGAGGCTTGCGGCCGCGAATACAGAATATTTTCGCCGATGGAGGCATCAAATAAAACCGGCTCCTGAGGCACAATGGCAATGTTGCACCGCAGAGATTCAAGCGTAATACCTCGAATGTCGCCGCCGTCCAAAGTAATGCATCCGGCAACTGGATCGTAAAACCGCACCAGCAGCGATGCGAGCGTTGTCTTGCCGGCGCCCGACGGCCCAACCAGCGCTATGGCCGAGCCGGGCGGCATACGAAGGTCAATTTCGCTGAGTACCGGTACCCCGGGACGATATTCAAAGCTGACCTTATTAAGGGCCACTTCGCCCCGCGGCCGATGGTTTAGCGTGCGGGCGTTGGGCGCATCGGCTACGCTTGAACGCCGATCTAAAATTTCAAATACACGCCGCGCCCCCGCCACCGATCCCTGAATGGAATTGGCCGTATAAGAGAGCGTTTCAAGCGGCTTAAATAGCATGGCCGCATAACCGGCAAGCAGCACCACATCGCCGGCGCTCATTTGCCCGGCAATCACGCGCCTTGCCGCCAGCCATACCACTGCCGCCGTGCCGAAAGCGAACAAAATCGCCACGCCGCTTTGCGCCGCGGTTTGCAATACCGTCAGCCGCAGGCTTGCCGAAAGGCTTTTTGACGCCTGTTGGGCGAACCGGTCGGACTCAAAGGCTTCTCGGCCAAAGGCCTGCACCGCGCGAATGCCGACAAGGGTCTGCTGTACACGGGTGCTTACACCGCTCTCGTGCTCATGCACCGCGGTCGAAAGTTCTGTGGTGGGCTTTTCCAACCGGCGAATAAGCACCACCAGAACGATGGCCACCAGCAGTGTCACCAAGCCAATGCTCCAATCCTGGCGCACCATCACAAAAGCTATGCCGACCAGAGTAACCGTAGCGGTAATGCCCGGAACCAAGCCTTGATTAAACAGACTTTGCACTGAGTATGTGTCCCAGGTGACGCGATACAGCGAATCTCCAACCGTGCTTGCGTCGTGAAAACTCACGGGAAGCCGCTGTATATGATCGAACATACGGCAGCGCAGTTTAAACACCATGCGCAATCCGGCGGCAACCAGCACCCAAGTGCTTAGCAGATTGATCCCCGCACTTACAACGCTTATAAGCAGCAGCCCAAGACAAAGCACAGAAATATACGCCAACGTAGCCGCATGCGGGCCAGCGCCCTGCGGTAAGCCGCTGGCGATCTGCGTGAGCAGCGGCGGCGGCTTTGTTCCGCCAGTTAGAGCATCCACAATAAATTTCAGCGGCCATGGCTGCAGCAACCCCACCAATGCCCCTGTAAGCATCAGAGCCAAGCCTGCACAAATAGGCCAAAATTCACCGCGCACCGCAATTCGCAGCAGTCGTGTTGCGACAGCGAATGCGCCGGGCGGCCGTTTGGCAACGGATTCCACCACGCTTGCCGACAGTTTCGCCGCCACTGCCAGATCGGCTGGTGAGGCCGCAGGGGCGTTAACACCTTCGCCAGCGGTATCGTTTGCGGCGCGGTTCATCGTTCTCTCCGCAATTCAATTTCGCCTGGAGCCGCACGACCAACGTAATTAAACAGCAAAGCCATGGCCCCACCCGCATCCATTGAAGCCCGCAAGGCCAGTATGGCCGCGGCAAACAGCAGCGGCACCCCCCCCGGCCAGGCACGGGCGCCGATATTCAGCAGGCCCAGAAGTGCCAGCACCAGCACACACGCCAGGTAAAACTTAGGAAAAACCGGCCACGAGCGCCATCGCACCAACTGTTTGCCGTTGCCATGCTCTTCGATGGCCATGCGTACACGAATGCTGCCAAAGACGCCGCTGCGGAATGCCAGGTCCCAGCGGTCAAAATCGCCGCCTCTTCGCACGCACACGCCCTGCTTTTTCAGATAGAGTTCAAAATCGGTCAGCCGGTCGGCTGCGCTTCGCCAGGTTTCGCTCCATACGGCGAACTCGCGCGGTACCGGCATGTCAAGACCGCGGGGAAAGCGCATTCGCCATGGCGTAAGCCCCCGTGATAATCGGCCGCTCAATCGAGCCACCGGCTGCACGAGATAGCAGTACATTGTCAACAATCGCAACTTCAGCCGCTGGCCGCGGGTGCGTGGTATTTCATCAAACGCGCTGTAAAAGGCTCCTATCACGGCCTGCAGCAATGTTGCCAGAACAGCCGCCGCCAAAATCAACCCGAGCAAAATCGGATGCTGGTACAGCCCAACCATAAAGAGCAAGCTGAGAACCAGCACCCCAAGGTACCATTCCGGCATCATTGCCAGCGAGGTAATGATATTGGGCGATCCGGGATACACCGATTGAAACAGGGCCGTACCCCATGTGCCATGAAATATGCGACGCCGCCCCCAATTTAAAAACTCCCAGATTCCCGGCCCATAGATGCGCCCGCGCCAACTGATGTGCCCAAAGGCGTTGTAGCGCTCGGGCCACCTGCGTTCCAGCATGGCTTCGGCCTTGCCATAATTAAGCTGCTGTCGCCAATAGGCCCGCAGGCTGTTGCGCCGCTTGTGCCACACCACCGCCCCCGGCGAAAAGCCAAGTTTGCCGCCCTTTTCCTGCAAGCGCCAACATAAATCAACATCGTCGCCTGCGATGCGGAATTGCGCATCAAACCCGCCCACAGCCCGCAGCGCCTTGGTTAAAAACGCCATGTTGCACCCGGGGATATGTTCCGCTTCGGTGTCGGTTATCAAAACATGAAGAGGGCCGCCCGGCGAATGCGCCACCGCATCGGCGATGTACCCCTCCCCCGGCGGGGCAATGTTAGGCCCGCCGACGCCCACATACTTGCCCGTGCGAAAGGCGCTGACGAGGTACTTGAGCCAGTTTGGCTCGGGCGCGGCGTCATCGTCAACGTATGCCACAATTTCTCCGGTGGCCGCCTCCAGCCCTACATTGCGGGCAGCGCTTAACCCCTGATTCTTACAACGAATGAGTTTCACCGGGTACTGCTGAACAATCTCGGCGAGTTGGTCCGTCGAGCCGTCATCCACCACAATGACTTCCACGTCGGGATAGCGCAATCTTTGCACGCTGTCAAGGCAGTAGCGAATGGTGCGTGAACCGTTGTAACTGCAGACAACAACAGTTACGCGAGGCCAATGCGCGTCGGGCCCAAACGGAATGCGGCCGTACGCCTCCCGCACTGCGGTCAGCGCCGGCTTTTCGTCGCGGCTGCGGGTCACGAGTCCGAAGTGCCAATCTAAAATGTCGCAGCCACCGCGGAACCACTCATCCGTCCATGCAAATACAAACGCACCGGTGCATCCACCATGAAACACACGCCTGATCTGCCAGGCCAGGCTTGCGGCCTGCTCGCGTTCGCCTTTGCCGCCGCTGTCAAGCCCGATTTCGGCCAGCACCAGCGGTTTATCACCGGCTATGTTGTGCAAACGACTGATATACCGCGAAAGCTTGTCGCGCGTTTCAAGGTAGACGTTCATGGCCACAAAATCAACAAACGGCAGATGCAGATATTCAGTGGTCGGGTAGTTTACGTAGGTAACCAAAGCGTCGGGCGCAACCGTCTTTGCAATGTCGTAAAGCTCATGTAGAAACCGCTCGATCCGGCGATGCCCATACCACCGGACAATGGTCGCGGGAATTTCGTTGCCAATGGCCAAGCCCAAAAGGGCCGGATGCCCCTTGCAGGCCGCCGCACCATCGCGCACTACGCCGACGATTCTGGCTCGCACTTTCGGCTCGTCCAAAAAGGCCAGATGTTGTTCCCACGGCATGCCCACCAACACCCAAAGGCCATGCGACTCGGCAATATCCAGCAGCCAGCGAGGCGGAATGGTATATACGCGCACGGCATTGATGCCATTGGCACTCATCAACGAAAAATCGCGTTCCACTACCTCCGGGGTGTGGTACTCGCACCCATCAGCCTCAGGCCGAAATGGGCCATACGTTACGCCCCGCAACAGCAGTTGCTCGCCATCTACATAAAGAAATTTTCCGCGAACTACCGGCCGCCCGCGGACACGCCTGGCCGGCGGCATAGGCGGGAGCTCAACTGGTAATACGGCAGTTGTTGTCATGACCTCATTCCCAAGCGTCTCATCAAATCAAAGCGCCGTGCCACCACCTTCGGACCTAAAGGTTCTAAAGGTGCCGGCCGCAGCTATGACTTCTCACCGACCTATTATGGAGAACCCATCCCTGAATTCATCCACCTATCCCCTTAAGCAGCAGATGCGCATCCCGCCGCCTCGCTCACTATACGCCCGCTCATCCTCAATAAATTATATACGCAAAGACGTGGCAACGGACAATGAACACGCCAGATCAGAACCACTCTCAAGAAACGGCATCACTACTGCTTTGACGCCAAAGCGTTTAATTTCGACGTTGGGAAGCCGAAATTGGCAGCACGGTGCACACAGTTTCTAACGTAGGCTAAGGGCACAACGCCGTCATTTGGGTGTAAAAACCCTCAATAAGGTCCTTGGTTCGGCCATTACGGCTTGTTTTACCCTGCAAATGGCAAAACTTTCTATTCGGATGTGGGCCAATTGCGGCGCGTTGACCGCATCACGGATTGACGCGCTGGCTCCGCCAGCCGGCGGCAACGCGCCGATGCACGTGCCGCCGGTGCTCGGGTCGGCCGAGGACCAAGACGTCTATCTGCAGCACCCGGCCCACGCATAAAGCAAAGTGTTCGGGAGGCTCTTGACCAACTCTCGTCGGCATTGCTGCGCGGCCATGTGCGTAAGGCTTGCCTGGCATAGCCCCGGCAAATAAACGCCGAGCATGAGGAGAATGTTCACCCCATGCCGCGAACCACCGCGCACGGTCGCTGGCGCGACGGGCTTTGCGGCCAATAACCCGCCAGCGACAACGTAGCCGCACCTGTACCCGCAAGCGATGCAACCAAATACACAGTTCCCCCCGAGGCACAGCCGCCAAGTCAACCACCTTTGAACTGCGGATATCAGTACTGAACCACAATTCCATAAGCTGAGCATCAAGCCCGCGTACCACAACCATCCGAGCCGATGCCCCGCCACCTACGCAAGCCGCCGTGGCCAAAGCCGCCGGCAAAGGCCGCCCCGACAAAAGCTCCGACTCAAGCATCCGCTTGATGGTGGTTATGGAGTTAATCTTCGCCTGCGGCATATGGTTGGCTCCTAAAAATCGAGGTACATTGCTTCATGGTGCAGCCCCAAGGCGATTTTACCAGCAGTCCAGTTGCTGTGGCGGCTTGGAGCCGGTTAACAGGCTTCCATCTATGAAGGTTGCCGCAGGCATTTGCATTATTGGCGGCTTTCGAGCGTTGTAGTTAAGCGAGGCAAGATCGTATGCAACAGTGATTGCACATCGAGGTCGCGATACCGGCACGATTTAATAAAAGCCGATTTGCCTCTACTATATCGGGTGCGCCGTGGCATTTGAAACCGACATTGTTGTATTGCCCGGCCCGGTGATGGCAGCCGGCGGTTTGGCGTCGGCTGATGCCGTCGAGAGGCGTAAAAGCATGAAAAAGCGGCTGGTATCGCTGATAAAACTCGCGGTAATGATCGCCGTCTTTGCGTTTGTGTTCATCAAGCTCAAAGCGGCATGGCATACGGTTGGCTCACACCCGGTGCATATAGCCTGGCGTTACACGCCGCTGATGCTGTTGGGGTTCGTCGGCCTGATGCTCACCAACGCCCTTACCTGGCGCTGGCTTGCCTGGCGCATGGGCGACCGCACCCGCACGATGCCGCTGTTGGCATCTTATGTTTTTAGCCAGGCGGGCAAATACGCTCCCGGCAAGGCGTTTCTGGTGCTGCTGCGGTTGGAACGCACACACCGGGCAGGCATGTCGCGCGAAACGTGCCTGCTTTCCACCCTGCTGGAAAACGCCATGTATACGCTTTCAGGGGCGCTGCTGGGGGCCACGGCACTTTTGCTGGTGAGCCGTGATCACCCGATTTACATTGTGCTATGCTGCGCGATGATTGGGTCGCTTTTGACGCTGTTTCATCCCAAAGTATTTTTTGGCATCGTGAACATGGCTCTTAAGTCTATGAAACGAGCGCCCATTTCGCCGCACCGGCGCTTTCGACTGGTGGATATGGTGCTGGCGGTCATGATGTTTATGCCCTGCTGGTTTTTTGGCGGCTTGGCCTTGTGGGCTTCGGTGCGGTCGCTGCATCATATTTCGCTTGTGGTTTGGCCTGAAATGGCCGCAGTATTTGCCCTGTCGGTAAGCTTGGGGATGTTCAGCATGCTGCCGGGCGGCCTGGGCGTGCGCGAGGGTGTACAGGCGCTGTTTTTGACGCCGTTGCTGGGCTCGGGCGAATTGGTGATTGTGGCTGTGGCCTTGCCGCGGGTATTTCAAATTGCCGTTGAAATGACTTGTGCGCTTATCGGCGGCATCGCAACGAGCCGCCTGCCTCAAGTACCGACGCCGGCGGCAACTGTGCCTGCTGTTGCCGATCATCTGCCAACGCAGTAGCCAACCATCAGCAATTTATCAGGGTATGCGATTGCCTGCCAACCTCAGGTGTTGGGTTTAGGCGGGGTGCCGCGGCCTTGGGCTATGTACCCGCGGCGGCCGGCGGCATACTCGGCAGCATCCACCGTGTCATCGCAGCGGGTGGCATCGGCAGGTTGCGATGATAGCTCGGCGGAAACCTCGCCAACCGGCAATTGTCGCCACCACGGCACAGAGGCACCACATTCACGCTGGTGAATACGTCGCAACATCGGTACGCACCAACCACAACCGGTTCCCGCCGAAAGACATTCTGAAATTTGCGAAGCGACCTGTGGACGCTCTCGCCTACAGAAGGTTTCGATCTTGCGAAGTGAAACATGAAAGCAAAAACAGACAGTATCATCGGGCTTTAACGGCATGACCATATTATAACAAAACAGCCACCGACCATCATTGGCACAAAAAGCCGCATCCGGCTCCTGGGCTCCTGTGGCGTTGTTATGCCTTAATTGACCCGCCGAGCGCCAGCCTGTATTCTCCATTGTTTGGTTTTTTGGGTCGAACGACCCGGTTTACTAAAGGGTTTTATTCATGGCGGCAGCAGGTTCTACCAGTTCTCCACTGAAGATTTACTACGAACAGGAAGCCACCCTCGCGGGTTTGGCGGGCAAAACAGTTGCGGTGCTTGGTTACGGCTCTCAAGGCCATGCCCACGCCCAAAACCTCCGCGAAAGCGGAGTTAAGGTTATTGTGGCAAACCGCCGCGATTCGGCCAATGGCAAACTGGCCATCAGCCACGGTTTTGACCCCATGCCCGTTGCGGATGCCGTCAAGGCGGCAGACCTTATCATTCTCACTCTGCCCGACGAGTTGCAAAGCGATATTTATCAAAAGGATATTCTGCCGCACTTAAAGGCCGGCAAAACGTTTGGAGCAACCCACGGGTTTAACATTCACTTCAAGCAAATCGTGCCGCCTAAGTACATTGACGTGGTGATGATTGCACCCAAAGGCCCGGGGCATCTTGTTCGAAGCGAGTTTGTCAAAGGCGGCGGCGTGCCGTGCCTTGTGGCCGTGCATCAGGACGCCAGCGGCAAAGCACTGCAAACTGCCTTGGCATGGGGCAATGGCGTAGGCGGAGCCCGTGCCGGCATTATTCACACCACGTTTAAGGATGAATGCGAAACAGATCTATTCGGCGAGCAGGTGGTGCTTTGTGGAGGCCTGTCGGCTCTCATTAAAGCCGGGTTTGAAACACTGGTTAAAAACGGCTACCCGCCTGAAATGGCCTATTTTGAATGCGTTCACGAGGTAAAACTCATCGTGGACCTCATCTATCAGGGCGGACTGGATTACATGCGCTACAGCATCAGCAACACGGCTGAGTATGGCGATTTAACACGCGGCCCGCGCATCGTCACCGACGAAACCAAGAAAGAAATGCAGAAGATTCTTGATGAAATCACCTCCGGCAAATTTGCCGCCGAATGGATGGCTGAACACAAGGCCGGCAAGCCCCGCTTTAACGCTCTGTATCAGGCCGACAAAAATCATCCGGTGGAAGTAACCGGACGACGCCTGCGCAAAATGATGAAATGGATTAACGCCAAAGAAATTGATTGAGGGCATGAACGCCGGCCACCCCGGCCAGTAACCGGCCCCCTGGGTCCGGGCTTGGAGTTTGTTTGTATGATTGAATTTGCAACAGGACAGGATCATACCGCCATTGCGGCCGACAATACCGAACAGATGGCCGCGTGGTATAAAAAGATGCTCGGCTTTGAAATCATCGCGCAAACCGAGCCGCAACCTCCGGGCAACCAGCGAACCTATCTGATCGGCCCGCCAAATATTAAGCAGGTGGCGTCGGGCATGATGCTCGAAATTATGCCGCGAAACGACCATGTTCGCCGCCCGCGCGAAAGCCACGATGCCGGCATCAGCCACGTGGCCTGGCGTGTTCGCGACTTTGATCAGGCCTATGCGCATCTTGCCGCCATGGGGTGCGGATTTGTGGGTTCCGTGGTACAGGCTGTCGGCGGCGGACGACTCATTTCATTCGTGGACTGTGAAGGAAACCTGATGCAAATTGTTGAACGTTCCTGACCCGAAAGGATTCACCGTCCATGAGTACACTCATTGCCAAAGCACGACATACGTGCCACGTCCTGCTGTTTGCCTTCGCCGCCTTCGTTCTTATGACCCTCACGGGCTGCGCCAACCGCACCGTGCAGATCAATCTGGTGCCAACCCATGCAGGCATTCGACCGCAGATAGTGCATCGCAGCAGCCATTGGTTTGTATGCAACCGCATTGCCATAGTTCGCATCTCCGGAATGCTCGCCGACGGACGCAGCGGCGGACTCTTTGGCAGCGGGCATAACCCCGTAAGCGACCTGCGGCAAACGCTTGACCGCATTGCACATGACCCGCGCGTTAAGGCCGTTATCCTGCGACTTAACACCCCCGGCGGCACCGTTACGGCCAGTGCCATGATGTACCACGACATTCTGGCGTTTAAGAAAAAGACGCATCTGCCGGTCATCGCCTCCATGATGGATCTGTGCGCCAGTGGCGGATATTACATTTCGTGCGCTTCGGACTATCAGATGGCGTACCCCACCACCATCACCGCGTCTATCGGGGTCATTGTTCAGTTGTTTAACTTTCATAAATCATTGGGTTACCTTGGCATTCAAGCGCCGGTATTTGTCAGCGGAAAAAATAAGGATACAGCATCGCCATTTCACCGTATGAGCGACTCGCAGCGGGCCATCATTCAGGGGTTTGTCAATCAGTTTTACGCCCGCTTTCTGGGCATTGCTAAAAAGACGCATCCGCTGGTTCCCGCCAAAGATTGGAGCTGGCTTGCCGATGGCCGCCCGATGACCGGCACAGACGCAGCCAGGTACCATCTTATCAATGGATTGGGCAACCTCGACGATGCGATTGCGTTGGCCAAAAAAATGGCGCACATTCGCCACGCCAATGTTGTGCTTTATGCACGCAGCAGCCACGGCCATGGATCCATCTATGCGCACTCGCAGCCGATGCACACAGGCGAAGAGTTCAACATGTTTAACGTCAACCTGAACCCTTCAGCGGCGGCTGCAATGCTGCATCCAACATTCTTGTACATGTGGGAAAATTGATGTGGCTTTGCGCATGCCAATTAATGCTGCGCGATAGTTACTGGTTATCCGCCGGTTGAGCCTGCCGCTCCCCATCGGTCGGCCAACGCTCGCGTTTACGGTGACGCCGCTGCATTTGCGGCGATCTGCTTGATGCCTGCTCACCAACATCCTGAGCCTCCACCACCGGATGGCCGGCATTAATCATGACCACACGGGTGCCGACCTTTATCATCGTAAACAGATGTACCGCGTCCCAGTTGGTCATGCGGAAGCAACCATGCGAGCCGGTAATGCCTATGTACTGCGGCACCGGATTACCGTGAATGCCCACTCCCGGTATGTTCAGGCCCATCCAAACCACTCCCACCGGATTGCGCGGGCCGGGCGGAATAATCAAACGCCGGTCTATGCCATGCACCTCCGGCCAAGACGAAGGAATGAAGGTATAGTTGGGGTTAACGGCTATGACAGCAATCTTGGCGTCGTTGACGCTGGGCAATTCCTGCTTATGGGCCGCAATGGAACACTTAAAGAGAGCCACCTCCTGATTATTTGCGTTAAACACGCGAATAGCCCGCTGCTGAAAGTTAATAGTCAGGTAGGCGGCCTTTACCGGCGGGTATCCATGCTTGTCCATATCCAGCGTCGCCGCCATGCCGCCGGGCACGCCAAAATCCACATCAGGACCGGGGAATGGACGGATATTGGGAACCCGAATTTTTTGGCCCACCTGGAGCTGGCTTAAGGGCACATGCGGGTTGAGTCGCTGCAGCAGCGCCCGCTCGCAATGAAACTTTTCCAGAATGCAATCTTCCAGCGATGCATAAGGCATGCGGCGGGCTGCGGCCATGGTAAGCCAATGATAATGCTCGGTACCTACCGCGTCTTGATCAGTCTGAGAAATGGTGTACCACGTCCACACATGGGCGACATCCACATGCAGCGCATCAAAGATGCGCGGATCATGGCGATCAAACGGATTGACGCCCGGGAAAAAACTCTTGGCGTACTGGCGTAAAGCTCGTCGCGAGTTTGGCCCAAAGGACGCGTCTAAAATGCCCGGAGAAAAGTTATTGGCTGCCAGGGCTATCTGCCAGGCAAGCGCTATACGCTGCTTTTGATCTAAACGAGGTGGCGCTTCTGATAATGTGGCGGCCGTATTCGCGGCCGATCTGTCTAAGGACGCATTCGATGAATCAACACCAACCGGCGATAAAGATGGTGTGCCGCCGCCGTGGCCATACGCCATGCCGCCAGTTACCCTAAACAAGCCGCCGACAGCCATAACTGTAAAAATGATGAGCAAAGATGATGACCACCGCGTGCCTGCGGTTAGCACCGACTGGTTATTCATGGCAGCAACCTCGCCCATGCAATCCTTGCCAAATCTGGCGGCCGGCCACCTGGCCGGATGGGTCTTCTGGCATCTGCCCACGGCGGCATCCTGCCGGTGAGCCAACAACGCCGCAGCCGTAAGGGCAATCCTATGAGTTACGCTCGCACGGGGCAAGCGGTTCACGAAATCGGCATGTCTAATGCCCGGTTTCTCCGGGAGTGTGGCTGCATATTCTGTAAGTCAAACGCCGATCTATTGATTTTATTCTTCGGGGCCGGAACCCCCGGCCGATTTACCATTCAGATGATCCGCTGGCGGCGTAACTGTCGCTGATTTAGTTCCATTCACCGCACGACCTGATCCGGAGAAATGCCCCATTGCCGCGTGCCCAGGCGCTGGGTGGTTTATGGGCATCTCCCGATCGTGCGACAGCCCATTGGAGTTACACGCGTCGCGCAAAGTCCGGGAGAGTTCAACTTCTTCGAGCGGTGATTTTTCGCCAGGATGCATGCGGCGCCATACTTCGTCTCGGTCTATCGAAACCTCGCGCGGAGCCTGAATCGCCAGCCGAACGCTGCTGCGAGTCCATTTGACGATCTTAATTTCAATATGACCGTCAATGATAATGCTTTGCCCTTCTCCCCGGCTTAGTGCCAGCATGACGTTACCTCATATAACGGGCGCTGCGGCGGCTTGCGTCCGGCCTCGGCGCCATTCCCACTTTTTCCCCGGCTCCAAAAAAGCCGGTTTGCCTGTGCGAACATCAGAGACGCAACGACAATCGCACCTCCTTGCATCGGTTTTAGGACGCTGCAGGCTATAGAGTTTTTATCGGCTCGGCCAGAAGATGCCATAGCCTCGTCCATATGAGTTGAAGTTACCGGTAAAAGCTCAAGTTTACTGGAGGTTTCGTCCGATAACTACCAAGCCTTTTAACCCCGCGGATGAAATTTCTTATGCACTGATTTGAGCCTGTCTGCATCCACATGCGTGTACAGTTGCGTTGTACTAACATCGCTGTGCCCTAAAAGTTCCTGTACCACCCGCAGGTCGGCTCCGCCTCCGAGTAAATGCGTCGCAAAGGTATGCCGCAGCGTATGCGGATGAATTTGCCGCATACCAGCGCCCCGCGACAATTGCGTCACCCTTTGCCATATCACAATTCGATTGATCGCCTGACCTGACCGCGACAAAAATACGCGATCACTCGCGCCGCCATGTACCGCCATCAATTTTGGCCGCAATTCTCTGATATACGCATCGAGTGCACGCATGGCGGGTCGTCCTACTGGAATGATGCGTTCCTTGCGGCCCTTGCCCATCACACGAATCACGCCGAGGTCTGTATGAATATTGTTCATCTGCAAGTCGGCCATTTCCGAAGCTCGCAGCCCGCAGGCGTAAAACAACTCCAGCATGGCCTGATCGCGCAGCGCCAGCGGATGTGCAACATTTACCGAATTCAAAAGATAGTTGATCTGCTCACGACCGAGCACATCAGGTAATTTGCGCCACGCGTGCGCGGTTTCCAGGAGTTCGGTTGGATCTTCGGCGGCAAAACCGCGGGCTTTGCAGAAGCGGAAGTACATTTTCAGCGCCGCCGTGCGGCGCACGATGCTGGTGGTTTTAAGTTGCCGCTGCGACTGTAGAAATGCCAAATATTGGGTAACGGCCTTACGATCAGCACGTTCTGGCTCACCACCTCGGGCACTGATAAACTCACAAAAATCGCGGAGGTCGCTTTCGTAGGCGCTTAGCGTGTTGGCGCTTAAGCCCAGTTCCACTGCCACGTAAGTTAAAAACAGGCTGACCGATTTGGGCCGGCCGTGAATTGGCGTTGGCTTACCCTTCGGCTTGGCCGCGGTGGAGCTTTCACATGCCGCCGGGGCATTAACGTCCATGCTCGCTGTATAAGCATCCATGCTCATGACAACATTATACGCATGAATGACCGGCTTGCGTCAACTTTGACCTCCGGGACCCCCTGGTGTATGCGCCCGTTAGGTCAAGGCTTGGCGTGGGCTTGCGCATAAAATTTTACCAGCGCAACGGCCGCCTGCTCCACAGTACCGCCCCGGTAGCGGCGATTCGGCCGGCGGGCAAGCAGCCCCTTCGCTTTGTTGACCGCAATAAGCAATCGCCTGTTCTCCACAGTTTCTTGTTCATACTGTTTGTCGGTTTTAGAACTGTCAAGCGAATTAAGGTCGAGACGCCATATTTTTTTATAGCGCACAAACTGCATCACCGTCGAGCCATCTTTGCTCAGTTGGGCAATGTCGCCGAGAATGGTTATTTTGGCGGCGTGCAAATGATCGGCATCGTTTTGTACGGCATCGGCATCGGGTAGAGTCGGAATAACCGGGATGTTGGCATTGGATAAATAATTCTCAATATAAGACCATCCGTTAGCGCCATAGTGCTGCGATATTAGCTTGGCAAACTTTTGGCCGGCATCCGCAAGTTGCAAATGTGTTTGAAATGCCATCAAAGCCGCCGGCGTGCCTTGCACACACTCCAGCGTCAGGTGCATGTCGTGCTTGGTTTCGGCACGAATGAGTTTACTGATGAGATCTTCCGGCGCCCTTTGGCCGCTTGGTTGGGTCGCGTAGAGCTTTTCACCATTGACCATGCCCTGCGCCGCCGGTTTCGACTTGCCAAGCGCCGGTATCGCCGCCCCAGATAGCGCCACAAGCAGCACGCCAACCCAACGCCAGACGCACAGCATGAGCAAACTCCCCAAAAGCCTGAAAGAAGCTAACGTTGCACCGCATGGCGCATGGGCAACTGGGTCGCCCAACGGCAACTCAACAGTGTACCACCAACCAGAGCCTGATCGGTTGCACTATTTATGGATTGCCTTGGCGGATTTATCCAAACGCGATGCGCGTGGCGGCATTAGAATGTGCCCGCGACGGGCGAGACTCATTGAATTTGGTCAGCGTGACGCTGTTGCCGACAGGGTTGAATACCACGCTGTTCATATAGGCCCTCATCAGGAGCAATCCGCGACCACCGCACCGGTCGAGGTTACATTCCTGTGTGGGGTCGGGTACGGCTGCGGGGTTAAAACCTGCTCCTTCATCTGCAATGACAATATCCGCTCGCTGCCGGGTTACCCGATATTTGATATGAATATGCTTTTCTGGCTTGCCGCCATTACCATGTCGAATGGCATTGGTGAGAGCTTCTTCCAATGCGAGCTTGAGGGCAAAGATATCGCGCGGCGAGTAAGAATATTTTTGACAAAGAGAGATAATTTTTTCTTCAATAGCGTTGGCATCATCCCGACTGCTGGGAATATCCAACGAGCACCACATATTGCGATGGCTGGCATTTGAGCTAAACAATTCGCCGGAAACTGAATTCTTCATGCTGCGCCTGTAACTTTCCAACCGGAACAGCCGCCGCATCCTTGGACGTTTTCGGAAATCCTTTCCCGTATGTTCATACCACCCGCACTTACGTTATACGATACCACGCGCTGCTGCGCCTTAGCCCTTTCGGTGTCCGCCGCCGAAGGCCTCGCTCCTGCCTGTCACAAAACCATTTTGGCCGGCTTCATGGCCCGGCATGGCATGCCATAAGCATGCCCAACGCCCGATAATCCGCTCAGCTTCCGTTGGGAACCTTCAGGCTTTCCAACGACTCCTTGATTGTCGGATAAATGCGGAACATCTTATTAAGTTTTGTGATTAAAAATACTTCGTAAATTTGCGGATTGATGCTGCACAAACGCAACTGGCCATCCCGCGCCTTTACTTTGGAGCTAATGTTTATGAATACGCCCAAGGCTGCGGATGAGAGATGATCTACGCCCTGGAAGCAAATGATGATCTTGGGGCGCAGAGCAGCCTGCACAAGGGCAGCCAGTTGTTCCCCAATTTCCATGATATTGACTTCATCCAGGATTTTTCGATTTGTGAATTCTACAATCGAAACATCCCCATCGCGGGTAAGTTTGAGCGACGACGCACCCGGCGACGCCAGCCTCTCACCCGGCTCTGGAGATGCAAAAGATTCTAAAACCATCACAAACACTCACCTGTTAGGTCAATCTCCTATTATCATAGTGCATTCAGCCGGAATTTCAATGATTAAATTCACTGCTGTCCGGTCAAATACATAGGCAACATCGATTATAGGCCCGTAGAATAATGGTTTTATGCGTCTTCGGTAGGGTACACGACTTGATTTCAAAAGCTTGATTTTATCCCACAATCGTAACTGTTTACCGCTCCGCGGTTGAAGCTAGCGGGTTCAGGATGAATCCAGCAGGACATCGGTAAGCAGGCCGGGATTCTTTCCGGCCCAGGCGTTCATGAGAAGTGTCTTGAGGGTTTCAAACAGCGGGCGGTTCTGCTGCCGAGCGGTGCGTAGCACCGACATCAGAACAGCGGTGGCTCTGGCTCCGCGTTCGCTGCGGCTGCCGCCCGTGATCTTGCGCATCACCACCGCCGGCCTTAAAGCCCGTTCCGCCGCGTTGTTGGTCCCCTCAACCGCATCTTCCCACAAGAATACCGTCAGTTCCTTTTCGTGTTTCCGCAGCCGCGCTGCCAGGCGATCCGCATGCGCTTCGTGCCAGTACTGCCGGGCTATGTCTTGAAGCCGGGCTTCCATTGTCTTGCTTCAGTCGGAATTGGACAAGGGGGCTTTTGGCGTTAAGGATACAATGGCGCCGTTTTTAGGAATCCGT
>JBMFVX010000049.1:0-19852 GCA_049965775.1 Phycisphaerae bacterium | reverse complement strand
AGCCGACTCTGAATAATGAGTCTGCGAGATCCGACAACAAAGCAGACGGGGCATTTCAGAGCCACCCCGCAGGGCGGTATGCTATTGCCCCCCCATTCTGCGGCGAGGGTACTCGGCGCACCATCGGGGCCACGTACGCGGGTGATGCCGCCTGTTAAGGAGTACCAAAAATCATGCCATTGCAACCCGGCGATTACCCCAGCTATTATTTGCACAGGCTCCCAGCGAACCTGCAACCCTAAAGGATACATCATGGGCCATTTTACCCGTCGTAAACTTCTTGCCGGTACGGCCGCCGTTGCGGCCATTTCTCGCCTGCACAAGGGTGCCGCAGCGCAGACTGTTACCACAAACCTTAGCGCTGCCGATGCGCCCACCGCCAATCAATCGGCGAGCGCGAATAGCGCCGGCGGTGCGGCTCTTGCCATCCAAACTCCGTTTACACCCAATGGCATCGCAGGCTCGCTTGCACGATTGCGCAAAGGCTCACGCGGCAAAACACCCACCGAAAAAAAAATCACCGCCGATTGGGTCGCCTCGCTGGCCCAGCGCGGCAACGCGACTGTTTACACCGCCAAAAACAGCAACAACTTCGCCTACATCGGCATGCCCGTCGGAGGCATCGGGGCCGGGCAGATTTATCTTGGCGGCGATGGCAAACTCTGGTGGTGGGATATTTTTAACCTGCGTAACAGCGGCGGCTCGGAAGGCAACTACCTCCAGCCCCCCACCCAAAATAATCCAGCCGACCCCTCCCAAATGGTACTGGCACAGGGCTTTGCCCTGGAGGTCGGTTCTGGAGATAACCCCGCCATTTACCCGCTCGATAAAACCGGCTTCGAGCATATTGAGTTTTTGGGCCAATACCCGGTTGGACGCGTCAACTTCCGCGATCATCGCGTGCCGGTGACCGTTGCCCTGCAGGCATTTTCACCTTTTTTGCCGGGCCATCTGGAGCAATCCGCCTTCCCGGCTACCATTATCGAGTACACCATTACCAACACCGGCAGCGAGCCGGTTTCGTGCAGCATCGCCGGCTGGCTCGAAAATGCCGTGCTCGTGCATAGCGGCGGCGATGCAACCATGCAGCGCCGCAACCGCATTAAGCGCACCCAGGACGCCACCATGCTGCTGGCCGATGCCATCCCAGCTGATGTACCCAATGCCGCCGCGCCGCGCCCAACCATTACATTTGAAAACTTTGCCGATGACTCGTTTAATCGCTGGAGCATCGAGGGCACCGCTTTTGGCAGCGTGCCAGCCACCTTTGCCACCAACGAGTCAGGCCGACCAGCCTGGGACCGCGCCGCCCTTAAACCCTCCATGCTCGGCCAATACATGGCCGACTCCTATAACAGCCAACTTGGCGAAAATCCTGACGCCGCCACCGGCAAACTCACCAGCCGCCCGTTTACCATCAACCGCAATTTCATCAATGTGCACCTTGCCGGCGGCAATCATCCGGGCAAAACGTGCGTAAACCTGCTGGTCAACGGAAAAATTGTGGACTCCGCCACCGGCGACAACAGCGACCGCTTGAGTTGGCATAGCTGGAATGTCTCTTCGCTCGCCGGCCAAAAAGCCGTCATCGAAATTGTAGACTCCGCCACCGGCGGCTGGGGGCACATTCTGGTGGATGCCATCACCTTCAGCGATGAACCGCCCGGCGCCGGGGCCGGCCCGCCCCAAGCTGCACCCGATTTCGGCACCATGACGCTCTCGGTGTTGGGCAGCTCCGACGCATGCTTTGGCAACCCCAACGCCCTGCACACCCAGTTGCCTTCCGCCGCATTTCGTTCAAAGTCCCCCGCCGCCACCGCCCGCAAGCCTATGAACCAACCGTTGATTGGCAGCGTCGGGCAAACCATGACGCTTAAACCGGGCCAAAGCAAAGCCATCTCGTTTGTGTTGACCTGGCATTTTCCAAACCCCATTCCGCTGCACCTGGTAACCACCGACAAACGTTGGTACGCCGCCCACTTTAAAGATGCGGCCGATGTCGCCGCCACCGTTATAGGCGATTTCGACCGCCTTGCCGGCCAAACCAAACTCTTCCGCGATACCTGGTACAACCAATCTACCCTGCCGCACTGGCTCCTTGAACGCACGCTCTCCAATGCGTGCATTCTTTCATCGGTGACCGCGTACTTAATGGCGGATGGCCGCTTTTATGGCAACGAAGGCACCTATTGCTGCCCCGGCACCTGCACCCACGTTTGGGAATACAACCAGGTGACCAGCCGCGTATTTCCAGAAATTGAACAGCGCCTGCGAAAAATGGTTGAGTTCAACCCCAAAATCGGCTTTGAGCCTGATGGCGGCGTGGCCATGCGCGGTGAGTTTCTTAAAATAGTACCCGCCGATGGCCAATGCGGTATTATTTTGCGAACCTACCAGGCGCATAAAATGTTTGCGACCGCCGACTTCCTGCGGGCCAATTACGACAATATTAAAAAAGCCATTGAATACCTGATTAACACCAACGACCCCAAAGAGCGCGGTGTGCTAACCGGACCGCAGAACAACACGCTTGATGCCGCTTGGTATGGCGAAATAAGCTGGATTACCTCGTTGTATCTGGCGGCATTGCATGCCGGAGCCGCCATGGCCGACGACATGAACGACGCGGCGACCGCAAGTCGCTATCGCTCGATTGCCGCCCGCGGCCGCAAGTATGTAGACGCCAACCTGTTTAACGGCGAGTATTATTTTCAAAAGGCCGATCCCAAGCATGCCAATACCATTGGCAGTTACGACGGCTGCGAAATAGATCAGATGCTGGGCCAAAGCTGGGCTTACCTCGCCGGGCTGGGGCAAATACTCGACCCGGTCAAAGTCGCCAAAGCCATTGACTCGCTCTGGCGGTACAGCTTTACCACTAAAGTGGGCAAATACCGCAAGGCCTATCCTCCGGGCCGATGGTTTGCCGCCGGCAACGACGCCGGCCTCATCATGTGCACCTGGCCGCAGGGTGGTAACAATATAGAGCAGCGAACATTCGGGTCTTATTTTAATGAGTGCATGAGCGGCTTTGAGCATGCAGCCGCATCGCTCATGATTGCCCATGGCCGCGTAGACAAGGGCCTCGCAGTCATTCGGGCCATTCACGACCGCTACGCCGGCAGCCATCGTAATCCATTTGATGAAATTGAATGCAGCGGCTACTACAGCCGCGCCATGGCCAGCTTCGGCGTTTACGATGCCGTCTGCGGCTGGAAATATCATGGCCCCAACGCACACATGGAGTTTAACCCCAAGCTCACACCCGAAAACTTCAAGGCGGCCTTTCTTGCCGCCGGCGCATGGGGCACCTACCGCCAGCGAATATCCGCCGCGGGTATGACGGCCACCCTGAAAGTAGCTTCCGGTAAATTGTCGCTTAAAAAGGTGACGCTCAACGCACCGCCGCACCTGGCCGCAGCTAAGTTGCGTGTAAGCCTGGCCGGCCGGCATACAGCCGCTGCTGTTGCATATAGCGGCGTCTCGTATATAGTTACGTTTGAGAAGAAACTGCTGATTACCGAGGATACACCGCTGAGCATTTCGCTCGCTTAACTAAGGAGCTTTATCATGGCCGCATTACAACTTCGCAGAACCATTGCTTTAGGCTCGCGCCTTGGAGCTACGCTGGTGGCATCTATGATGCTGCTGGCGCTGGTAAGCCTTGCAGGCTGCCAAAGCATGAACAATTCCGCCGCCTGGAAGTGCACGGTCAAGCGCGACCTGCCTCTGTATGGCGACCGCAACTGGATCGCCATTGTTGACTCGGCCTACCCTGACCAGAGCAAAGCGGGCGTGACCACCATTGTTGCCAATGGCGGCATGTTCTCGACCCTCAAATATGTATTGGCCAAAATCGCCAAAGCGCCCAACATCCGCCCGGTGGCCTACACCGACCGCGAGCTTAACGATGTTACCGACCAGCAAACGCCGGGCATCAGCGCCTATCGGCAAAAGCTCGATGCCATGCTCGCCGCCGCCGGCGTACCGCATAAACAGCGTATGCACATCAAGAGCATTGACCGGCTCAACAGCGATGGCAAACTGTTTAAAATCTTAATTATTAAAACCAACTTAACCATGCCGTATACATCGGTCTTTATTCACCTTAAATGCGGCTACTGGACCGACGCCGACGAAAACGCCCTGCGCGCCGCCATGCAAAAGAAGTAACCCTTAGAAATCACACGCGGCCCTGCCAACGTTTCAGGTAGCGCAGCGCAGCCAGCGGGCCGCGAGACCGGCACCCCAATTTAGCCACCGGCTTGCCGGTGGTAGCCAGTTCGCAGCCCGTGGCGAGCCATTCCGCGGATGGGCCGTTGTGGCCCGAAGCCCGCTTGATTGGCAGGCCCACTAAAAATCGCCTGCGGGTCTGTCAGCTTTTTCGGGTGGCGTGGCGGCGGCGGCTATTGCAGCCCGCAGCAGGGTCGTTGCTTGTGGTGCAGGCCTCCAGCCTGCCCGGTCGCTGTGTGCGTAAACGGTTCGCAATATTCTCACCCGTCGCGAAGCGCCCCGTAACGAAAAACCTCTGCGTAAATCTGCGTCATCTGCGGTTAACCCCCGTCGCCCCTTCCGGCCCGCAGGCCGCGCTGCGTGCGGCCCCATATCGAGGTATTCGGCAGACGTCTGGGTGTAACGCTGTGCTTTGTCTGGTAAAAGCTCCCATTGCGGCACTGCTCGCAGGTGCGTTGCCACTTGTGGGGCATGCAGGTATTCTTATCGCCAGGTTTATGATAATTGAGCCTGTTGCAGCCGGCGACATGCGTGTTGCCGCGAGTAAAGCGGGGCTTGCTTAGCATTTACGACGGTTTTTCGAGTGTACCATTTGAGGTGCTTGAGGTGATACATGTACTCAAGGTGTGTAAGGTGCGTGGAGTAACATCCGCTGAGGTTGCGCGGTGTTTGGCCCGCGCTGAAGTTTATCGGCCTGGCGGAACAGCCGGTAAGGCGCACGCCCGCGGATGGCTCGAGCGCCGGCAGAGCCAAGAATCAGGTGTGGCAGGTTTGCATTACAAGGCGATGATGCTGAGTCTGGTCGGCCTGATCGGCCTTTTCATGTGGGCCAATTTGTGTGCTGCGGCAGTCAATGTCATGGGGCCCGGCGCTCTGCGGCCCGCGGCGCCGTCGCACCTGCAGGTACAGTGGCGGCATAACCCCGTGGCCATTAACTCGAGGCATCCGGTGCTAAGCTGGCGGCTAAAGTGGCCTGGCCGCGGGCAACATCAAACGGCGTATCAAATACTTGCGGCGTCATCGCGGGGTTTGTTGGCCAGAAATATCGGCGATGTGTGGAACTCGCATAAGATTACAAGCAGCCAATGCGTCGGCATTAAGTATGCCGGTATGGTGCTTGTATCGGGGCGGCGCTACTTTTGGAAGCTTCGGGTCTGGAACCAGAGCGGAATATGCAGTCCGTGGAGCAGAATCGCCAGCTGGCGGGAAGGGCTTTTGACGCCGACCGATTGGCGCGGGGCACAATGGATTGGCTGGCCGAGCCAGCACCCAACCGGGGTGCGGCATCCGATGCCGGCTACCTATCTGCGGCGCGAGTTTGCCGTAGACAAACCGATTAAGTCTGCCGTGGCGTATATATGCGGCCTTGGTCTTTCGCGGCTGTATGTTAACGGCGTGGCTGCCAACCATGACGAGTTATCTCCACCGTTAAGCTGGTATCCGAGTCGCTGCTATTATGTTGCGGTAAATATTGCGCCGCTGCTTAAGGCCGGGCACAATGCCATAGGCGTGGTGCTGGGCAATGGCCGCCTGTTTGGCATCAAGGCATTTTTGCCATACGACATTCATATTTCGCCGCGGCTGCTGTTGTTGCTTAACATTCATTATGCCGACGGCAGCAAGGTGCATCTGGTAAGCAACGGGCAGTGGCAGATGACAATCTCCGGGCCTATTCGTATGGACAATGAATACAACGGCGAGACGTACAATGCCAATTTTGCGCTGCCGGGATGGAGTCGCCCGGACTATGTGTCAGCGAATTGGCATGCAGCGAAAGTGCTCACGCCGCCGGGGGGAAGCCTTGTGGCGATGAGCCAGCAGCCGATACGGGTGGTAAAAAGACTGGCTCCGAGGGCGCTAAGGCAAATTGCTCCGGGGGTATGGATTTTTGATTTTGGGCAGAATATGGCGGGATGGTGCCGGGTGCGGCTGCCAAAATCGCATGGGGCCGGCAAGATCGTGCTGCGTTTTGGTGAAAGCCTGGTGCGCGACGGTCAACAAACCATGGACTTGACGTCTTCTGCGCCGGGCGCCATTGAACTCTATACGACTAATTTGCGCACCGCGAAGCAAACGGATACGTTTATATACAGCAAGCGGGGGCCAAAGAGCTGGCATCCGATATTTACAACGCATGGGTTCAGGTATACCGAGGTCAGGGGATACCCGGGACGACCGACACTGCACACTCTTGAGGGGCAGGTGGTGCATGATGCACTGCCGGTGGCGGGCGGGTTTAGCTGCTCGTCAAAGCTGGTTAATAAGATTGTGCACGCTTGCCGCTGGAGCATGCAGAACAACTGGCGATCCATACCACTGGATTGCCCGCAGCGGGATGAGCGCCTGGGCTGGATGGGAGCCCGCTGTAAAGAATCGCAGAGCGAAATGTTTTTATTCAACGCGCACCGGTTTTACGCCAAATGGCTTTGGGACATTCAGGACGCCCAAAAGCCCAATGGCGATATCAGCGATATCAACCCGCCCTACCTGCCATCTTACACCGGCAACGTAACATGGCCGAGTACGTTTATTGTTCTGCCTGGCGAGCTATATCGTATGTATGGTGACATAAAGCCTCTGCAAGTGCACTATGCGGCGATGGCACTGTGGGTGAATTATCAGTTGGGCAAGCTGAAGAACGGTTATTCGACGGCCGATCAATTCGGCGACTGGTGCGCACCAGCCAGGTCGCCCAATCGCATTCATACGCGCGATCCAAACCGGTTGACGCCCAAGGCGGTGTTGGCCAGTGCCATGCTTTACAAAGACCTCAAGCTTATGGCCGGCTACGCCAGGCTGCTGCACAAGCCGCAGGACCAGGCTCGCTGGCTCACCGCGGCTGGCAAGCTGTATGCCGCGTTCAACCGCCATGTATACCATGCGCATCTGGGCTACTACGGCAACGGTTCGGATACCTCGTGTATTTTGCCGCTGGCGGCGGGCATTGTACCGGCCGACCGGCGCAGCAGCGTAATAAAGCGATTGATGTGGCGCATTAACGCACGGCAGGGAGGGCATGTGGGGTGTGGTGTTATTGGCCTGCAGTGGATGTTTGGCCAGCTCTCGGCATGCGGGCATAGCAATGCAGCCTGGAAGATGCTTGACCGGGCGAGTTATCCCGGCTGGGGCTTTATGGTCAGGCATGGTGCGACAAGCATATGGGAACTTTGGAACGGCAACACCGCGCGGCCCGCCATGAATTCGCAGGACCACGTTATGTTGATAGGCGATATGGTTTCGTGGCTGTTCAAGGATGTCGCAGGCATTAAAAGCGGGCGTCATCACCCCGGATTCAGGCATATTGTCATGCAGCCCACGCTGCTGCACGGGCTGACATGGGTGCATGCATGGCACCGATCGCCGTATGGTTTAATTGTCAGCAATTGGCAACTTACACCCAAGGGCCTGTTGCGCTGGCGTATTCAGGTACCGGCCAACAGTGATGCAACCGTCAAAATACCCGCCAAAACTGTGCAATCGGTGCAGTTAGATGGCCATGCGATCGGCGGATCGTCTTATGTGAAGCTGGTGGGTTTCAGGGATGAAGTTGCAACCTGCCGGGTGGAGTCAGGTAATTATGACTTTACCTCTCAGGCGCCGTGAGGGTGCCTGGTGAGCGTCTGTGCGGGTATTGGAGGTTTGCATTCATTCGTACGGATGCAGGGTCTTCAGCCGTGCCGTGCCGCAGAACGGACGCCTCGCAGCGAGGCCTCAGGGCCGCAAGACCGTATATGGAGATATACAGCCAGCGGCTAACATTTGAGGCAAAATTGAACGTCGCCCACCAACGAGCCACGTGGTTAAGCCGCGTGGTCATCTGCATCAGGTACGCCATCGTCACCGCTACTTGAGGAGTGCCAAAAATTCCCGGCGCGCGCCGGGATCGCAACCCGGCGATTACTTGGACAGGCTCCCAGAAGCGGCTACGATACAGCGGGCAGACATTCTTGCTGGCGTAAGTTGATCCCTTTATGATGCCTTGCTGAGCCGCGATTTGGCTGGCCGTTTTCCAGAGGCTCGCTGCGCGCAGGTGGCACGGTCTATGGGCGATTTGGTATGAGGTGATGGGTGGCAGACAGTCCCAATTTGCTGTTTATTTTTGCAGATCAGATGCGCGGTATGGATATGCGCTGCGCGGGCAATGCGCAGGTGCACACGCCAAATATGGATCGGATGGCTGCCCAGGGCATGCGGCTGACCAATGCCATTGCCACAACGCCAGTGTGTGGCCCCAATCGCGCAGTATTGCTGACAGCAACCTATCCGACCACCCATACTGTCCTTGGCAACGATTTGCCTCTGCCGGTGAACCTTCCCACGTTGGGTGCGGTCGCTCAATCGCACGGTTACAGCACCGGCTATATTGGCAAATGGCATTTGGATGGAATGCCCCGCGATAAATTCACGCCGCCGGGGCCACGTCGTTTCGGGTGGGATTTTTGGGCCGCTTATAATTGCTCGCACGATTACTTTCATCCGCGCTATTTCAGGGACAGCCCCATGGTTATTGAGCCGGGCGGATATGAGCCTGTCGTGCAGACAGATTTGGCGATTGATTTTCTCAAGCGGCACGTTGGCTCATCCAAGCCATTTTGCCTGGCGCTGTCGTGGGGACCCCCTCATGATCCGTACGATCAAGTGCCGACGGCGTACCGGGACCGCTACGACCCGCAAAAACTACCCCTGCGGCCCAACGTTCAGCCCGGTTCGTCAAATCCCCTGGCAAAGGGCTTGGAATGCCGACGAGTCACTGCAGATTACTATGCGGCCATCACCGCACTTGATCATGAACTGGGCCGGCTGCTCGACACCTTGGACATGCTCCAACTGGCGCAGAATACTTTGGTGGTGTTCACATCTGACCATGGTGACATGCTCTGGTCGCACGGTATGATGAAAAAGCAGACACCGTACGCAGAGTCCATTGACGTTCCGTTTCTTGTGCGGCACCCCGGCCGCATTCCTGCCGGCCGCGTCAGCGATGTTCTGATGGCTACGGTGGATATCGCTCCCACGCTTGCCGGATGGCTGGGCTGGACGATTCCACCCCAATGGGAAGGACGCGATGTGTTCAGCGTCTCGACCCAGGAAGATCATGCAAGCGTTTTTATAGCCAACCACTGCCGTTACGATGAGGCGGTTACGCAGAACCTGCCCGAGTGGCGCGGTGTGCGTACCAGTCGCTTCACCTATGCCGAAACCGTTGGTCGTCGTCCCTGGCTTCTTTTTGACAACAAGTCCGACCCTTTCCAGTTGAGAAATCTTGTGGATGATGCCTCCCAAATCCCGGTGAAACAGCAGTTGCAGCGGATGCTGGATGAATGGTTGGTTAAAACCAATGATCCGTTTTTGCCCACCGACCTTATGATGAGCCATTATGGCTTGACCGAATGTTGGCGCAAGCGTGAACTTGAGATGCATCCACCCGGCAGCGGTGCATGATAAGCCACCACGCCTTGATTCAGTTTTTCATGGCAGGACTTCTGGAGGTTGCTTGTGAGCACTGTGGCTTCGGCCAACCCCTATATTGCCGTCACATTGCAATGGATTGGCGGGTTAGGCTCCGCAAGTTTTTATCTGCCATTTTTGCGGGTGCGCAGGTGGTCGTGGGAAACTTATTGGCTGGTGGGAGGCTTTTTCAGTTGGATAGTCGCTCCACTGGTTTTTGCGGCGATTTTTGTGCCCGACGTCATGAATATATTTCAGCAGGTCAGCGGGAAAGCAATATTCTGGACCTATTTTTTTGGCGTGCTGTGGGGACTTGGGTCACTGACTTTTGGACTGACATTGCGCTACTTGGGAATCGGACTTGGCATGGCCGTGGCGCTAAGCTATACCGCAGCCTTTGGCACGCTGATTCCGCCCTGCGTTAACGGCGCCATCGGCCAGCTTGTCACTCATGCATGGGGTCTGGTAACCATGCTGGGAGTGGCGGTATGTTTGGCGGGCATCGGCTTAAGCGGCGCTGCCGGGTGGGCCAAAGAAAGGGAGTTGGCGGAAGATAAACGTAAGGCGGTGGTGCAGGAATATAATTTTCGAAGAGGTATGCTGGTTGCCAGCTTCTCGGGCATTATGAGTGCCTGTATCAATTTTGGCTTTGCCGGCTTGGATGGATTCAATGCGGTCAAGGGACAGAACAGCATTACCGCCGCAGCGGCCGCCATGCTGGTGCGGCATGGACAGCGAACTGTATGCGAAGGGTTGCCCACCCTTATCATCGTGCTTGCGGGCGGATTTACCACCAATTTAATCTGGTGCATCATTCTGCATCTTAAGAATAGTTCGGGCCGACAGTATATTGCGAGGTTTGTTCGTTTACCGGGCGCAGAAGGCCGCATTGCGAGCCACCAGGCTGAGTTGGGCCACCCAGTTACGGCGAGTTATCGGTCGGACACACCTGGGGCAGCGGCAGATTCTGGCACGCCGGTGGTTGCGGTGCCGCTCCTCAACAACTATGTCTTTGCCTCCCTCGCGGGCGTCATATGGTATCTGCAATTTTTCTTTTATACCGCGGGGCAGAGCTTTATGCCGGTAGACCTCGCCTTTTCCGGGTGGACGTTGCATATGGCGAGCGTGATTATCTTCGCAACGCTTTGGGGCGTTGTGCGACACGAATGGAAGGGAACCAGCAGAAGGACCCACCTTATCATTGCCGGCGGCGTCTCGTCGCTGATTGCGGCGACCCTGATTGTTGGAGGCGGCAACCTGATGAAGAGTCGTGCTTTGAAGGGCGAGGGTTCAGGCCAGGCAGCTCCCATGATAACGGCACATCATTGAATCCGGCATCTTACAGCGAACTGTCGCCTGTTTTATCGGCCTAATCCGTATTCTTTGGCGGATGATGGGAAAGCGATGAACTTGCTCGCGGCGGAAAGTTCTGGTGGGATTGACGGCGATATTCTGTGGGGGTGGTGTTTAACTCGCGATGGAAGACCACAGCCATGCGCCTGGGAGCCTGTCCAAGTAATCGCCGGGTTGCGACGGCATTATTTTTGGCACGCCTCAAGTCGCGGTGACGGTGGCGTACCTTACGCAGACTGTACTCCGAGGAGCCGCGCCCCGCAACGAAAAACTTCTGCGTAAATCTGCGTTATCTGCGGTTAACTCCGGCGCTCACTTGGCGCAGCGAGCGGTCGCGGGCATAACTGATGTGCTAAAACCCGCGGCGGAGGCCATTGCCGCCACGCCGACCGCCATGTTACAGGAGCACATTTATGCCCACACGTCGTGACGTACTCGCTTTCACAGGTCTTGCCGCTCTCTCTGGCGTCTCCGCAAAGTCGGCTTTTGCCGGCGAACCGGTCTGGACGCCCGGCGTTAAAACCTTCAGCACCGCGCAAAAGCAGGTCAATATACTTTCCGCCGAAAAGGAGACTGTTATATTTGAACGCAAAGGACCGGGTTGCATAACTCATATGTGGTTTGGCGGTAACTGGCCGCACTTTAACCAGACGCGCGTTCGCTTTTATGTTGATGGCGAAACCGCACCGTCCATTGACATGGAATATGGCCTCGGCCACGGCGTAGGCTTTGATGACGCTGCCGCCCCCTGGGGTGTGCGCCAAATGGGTATGACCGGCCATGTCGGAGGCTTTTACAACACCTTTCGCATTCCGTTTGGCAAGGCCATCCGCATAACAAGCCAACTTGCTCCAGGCGTGCGGGGAAACCCTGATGGCTGGTGGATTATTCGTGGTGCCGTTGGCCTGCCGGTGCAAATTGCCGGCATCACGCTTCCCGACACGGCCCGGCTCAAGCTATATAAACGCACCAACCTGCGGGTGCCGCGATTGGCCGAGTTTGACCTGCTCAAAACCAATAAAGATGGTGCGCTCTTTCTGGTTACAATGGCCGCATCCAGCCCCAACTGGAACTTTATGGAAGGCTGCATGCGCGGCTACTTTGCCGGCAGCAAAGAGCCGGAGTTGCTCTCCTCCGGCCTCGAAGATTATTTCTGCGGAACCTATTATTTTTCCTCGGGCATGTATCACACGCCGGTCGGCGGCCTTACGCACAAAGCCAAAATCGGTGGCTCGCATCAGTTTTCCGCATATCGCTTTCACGATACCGACCCCGTATTTTTTCGTAAGGGCTTTCGGCTCACCGGACGCTGCGGCGAAACGCTCAACGGAAAGGTACTTTGGAATCCGCAGGCCACCACCTACAGCACCTATGCCTGGGCCTATGAATGGTAACGCTCGGCCTTGCCTGGTTACAGAGCCGGGTTCACCCGCTTAATGGGCCGGCTTAAACGCCCAAAGCCGCCGCTGCAGCAGCGAACCCCAGTACGCATCATACGGATGAACATGGTGCACCACTTGGCCATGCCGGTAAACCGGCCAGCCGCGATTGGCCCAACCAAAAATAGATTCCTTTAAATCGTATACATTGCGGTAACCATCTTGCATCAGCCGCTGAGCATACTCTGACGAACGATACCCGACCGAACAATAAGTTACGATCAATGTTTGATGGCTCACGCCTGCCAAAGACTTGGCCACCGGCTCGGAAGCATGCACAAGCCGAGCATGCTTCAAATGGCTGACGGCATATTCAGCGCTGGTGCGTACATCCAGCAGCAGCGGCTGCGCATGATGCGGGTTGGCGAGCCACCGGCGCAGTTCTTCGTCTGAAACTTGCCGCACCTGCGGAAACTTGCGGGCAATTAAGGCGTTGACATAGGCCCATGTTAACGTCTTAGCCGCAGGCCGCAGCCGCCAGGCAAAAAAAGCCGCCGCCCCTGCCAGGGGCAGCAACCATACCAGCGTTACGATAATCGCCCGTCGTGTCATGGCTCAGCGCCTTCTTGCAATTCCGCAACCTTTTAAGTGTGTCGCTCGCCGCCACACCGCCAGCGGCAAACAAAGAGTCTGCCAATTTTCCGGGCGGCACTGGAATCGCGGTTGTTGCAGCCCGCACAGGTGACGGATGCCCCTATTTAGCCGCCGGCTTGCCGGTGGGCAACCAACTTGCGGCCCGTGGCGAGCCCTTCTGCGGCGGCCCGGTGTGGCCTGAAGCCCGATTTATTGGCAGACCCCAAACAAACGACTATAGCAGAAGCATCGCCCCTGCCCCAAGCTGCACGCGGCCACAAAACGCAGCCCCTGCTGCGCAACCGGCAGGCCCCAAACCCATACCACCGGAAAACTTCGAACCAAAATTGAACATCGCCCAACAACGAGCCACGCGGTTAACGCCGCGTGGTTCACCCCGGCCAGCGGCAGTGCTGCCGGGGCGCCCGGGTGGCGCCGCGAATACATCAGTTATGCCCACATACAGTATAGATAGCCAACCGCAGCGCCGCCGACAGAGCCTTTATAGTCGCAGCAACCGGTTTGCTGTAAAATATTTTTATCAAGCTTGCGGCGGGTACCCTTGGGCAAAGGGGTAGGCACATGGCGGGGCCGTAAAATGAAGCATTTGGGCATAACATTAATCTCTCGTTTGGCGGCGACATCGTTTGTGGTTGCAGTACCCGCTGCCGCCCGCGCAGCGGCATCAACGCAACCCGCACCGGCAGCTCATTCCAACGCGCAAGCCGTAAGCTTGCAGGAACTTGAGCGGCAGATTGCCGTCCTGCAGCACGAAGTGCAAACCTTAAAAGCCCATGACGACAGCGCCTGGCGAAGCCGCCAGGAAGAAGCCCAAATTAAGCGCATCGTACAGGGGGTACTCAAAGACGCCGCTCGGCAGGAACAGTCGCTGCAGCAACAGGCGACCGCTGGATACGACCACGGCTTTTTCATCAGGTCGCCCGAAAACAACTTTCGTTTAAACATCCGCGGCTACATACAGGCAGGCTATATTTTTGCCTACAGTTCGGTGGGCACCGCACAAAACATCAGCACCACGGGCCAACCCGTTGGGCCGCCGGCGGTGGGTGACGCAAGCCGGTTTAACTTACGGCGGGCACGGCTGATATTTGCTGGCTATGCGTGGAGCCCGCGCGTGGTCTATGAAGTCTCCGGCGATTTTGCCGGCGCCAGCAATAACAACGGCTATTTTCAGATGAAAACAACGTATGCTGGCTATCGGTTCTCGCGACGGGTGCTGCTGCGAGCCGGCGTGCTGCGTGTGCCTTTCACATACTTGAGCGATTACCCGGTTACCGGCGATGACTTTGGCTCATTCCCTCTGCTTTTTACCCCCTTTAATGCCGATCGGTCGCTGGGACTCGATCTCTCCGGCAAGTTGTTCTCCGACCATCTCACCTACGATGCCCAGGTAAACAATGGTTCAAAGGCCAGCAATGTGGGCAATGCCATTGACAATCGCTTTGGGTATTACATGCGGGTGCAATGGTCGCATGGCGGTCGGGTGGTTCGCTTTCGACATGAAGCGGCTATGAGTCCGCGCAACCATGTGGCGTGGATGCTCGGCGCCGGCGCCGGATACGAATCACAAAATTCTACCGCCGATGCGTTTCCATCCCCGCAGACGTCGTTGGCCATTGCGGGCTTGTCCACGCCCGATGGAGCCGGTTTCTACCCCAGTTTTCCGGCAAACGGTTCGCTGTATCGGGCCACTGCCGATGCCCACATCAAATTCAACGGCATGGATGCCAGTGCCACGGTCTTTTTTCAGCAATACAACGATCGCCCGCCCGCCGGTGCAAGTACCGATGACTTCGCAACAGCATTCGGTCGGCGGAGCCTTTATGAAATTGCCTACTACGGCGAACTTGGCTATTTTCTGGTTCCGCGCAAATGGCAGATACTCGGCCGAGCTGGCGAATTATTCACCCAGGGCGGCAACAAGCAGATGGTCGAGTTTGGCCTGGGACTTAACCGCTACATTTATGGCCGCAATGTAAAAGTGCAAACCGCCGTCATCTATATTCCCAATGCCGCAGCTCTTTCGAGCAGCAGCACCAATGTGGTGCTTAACGCCCAGAACCTGATTTCGCAGGTGCAGGTTCAAATTAAATTTTGATACCCGTGTTCTTTCACACCCATAAATGCCACCCTTCGCACCTTAGGGCCTGTAAATCATTGTGATCGCCCCTGTTCCTTTGCGGTAACTCGTCGCCGTACCCATGACTCTGTCGCTGAATTCGTTACCGGTGAGGCTGCGTGAACGTTTCAACGAGGCCATGCCGCGCGAGTCGGCTGGCTTCATCAGGGCTTATGTTCAATTAGGACTCGCACCGGCCCCAGCAAGCCCGACGGCAGCAGCGGCGATGCCGAGGTAAACTTTCGTATGTTGGTTCTTGTAAAGCGCCTGGCTTTGGGCAGCGCGGCATCGCCTATAAGCCGGTTGGGCCACAGGTTAACCACCCGAATCTCCAGCGTGTTGTGCTGCGCCTTAATCACACCGGTGATGTCAATTTGCGCTGGTCTGGTCCACACCACGCCAAGGTCTTTACCATTAAGCCGCACGGTTGCCACGTCATCTACGCCGCCCAAATCGAGCAGTAGATGCGAGCCGGCAGGTGGAAGTTGGGGCATGTCGAAAGTTTTTTGATACACCGCCGTGCCTGAATAATATTTTATTCCGGCGTTTTTGCTGTGAGTCCAGTCTATGAGATGATTGAAGACCACGCTGGCGGGGCCGCCCCATTTGGGATCAAAATGCACAATCCAAGGGCCTGTGATCCGCAGCAATGGCGTTGCAGCCGCATAGTTTGACTGGGTTGGGCCGCTGACGTCTATGCCGATTTTTTTGTGAAAAACCACAAAGACAGATCCGCACGGGCCAAATTGCAGCGGAATGCTTGTGCAACCGTGGGCCTGCGTAAAAGCTGTGGCGCTGCGGATGGAACCGGTTACCGGATTCCAGAGTTCCGGCTGTCGGCCGCTTTGCCGAAAGGTGCACACCACACGCTCGGGATGCGCCCACCGGCTGGCAACAAAATAAATTTCACTTGAGCCGCACGTTCGATGTATCCACTCCATGGTACCATCGGGACTCAGCCCGCGAACCGAAAAATCCGGGCCATAGCCTTGCGACTGCAATACCTCACGGGCGGTTTTGCCCCAAAATATCTGGCCGGCTCCGAGATGCTTTTCGGTGTGGTTTCGTCCATCGAGGCCGCCCCACAAGCGCGCTACCAGTGCTTTGAACTTTGCAAGTTCGCCAGCATGTACAGGCATGCCCTGCATGCAAGCCGGAGGCGGGCCGACGATAGTGGCGCCCGCCTTAACGAGGGCGGCAATTTTGGTCAGGTCGGCTAGCCGCATGGGGCGGGCGTTTGGCAAAATAAGCACTTGGTAGTGCATGCCGTCGGCCAAAACAATTCGTCCATCCTGAACGCTCGTGCGGGTTAACAGTACTTCTGAGTTGCAATTGTCGTGATCGTAACCATGGCCCAAGGTGGGCAGCAGCATTTTTCGCGGTTCTCCCCGGCCGATGTTGCTGCCGCGATAAACCAAAGCGTCGGCATGAAACATGCCTGCCTGCAACACGCTCGAGCAGCGCGCAAGGTACAGATTAAACGCGGGCGTTTCATGCCACCAGGTTATGCCCGGCTCGTAATGTGTACCGGCCACATAGTCGTAGCCGGGTTTGGCCGTCAGCGATGGCGACTGGCTGAAATTATGAATGCACACACGGTTGCATCCATCACAAAATGCCTGGTCGGCGACCGGCTTCATTGTAAATGGAGACTCCTGCCACTCCGGCCCCAGTGAAGTAAAGGCCTCGCACATGGTGATGCGTTTGCCGTAAATATGATTGGCGTTGGCCGCATTGCGCAGCAGAAAGCGGCTGCCCATGGATGGACGATGCGTACAGGGCATCCAAAACTCGGCCATGGCGCAATCTACCCGGCTTGACGTTTTAAGATCATCCGCCTGACTATAATTAGGTCCTGCGGCTTCCGAATAACAGAGAAGGCCATTTTTGTTAGCCAGCGCTTTCAGGTGGCCATAATGATTGGCGGCGATGAGATCACTAATGGTGAGCCTGTAATCGCTTAAAACGCGGGCTCGCGTGCTTGCATCGGCCATTTTTATTCCAGCAAGAATGGGCAGATACTCCAGTAAGTCGTAGCCGCGACGCTCCAAAAACTCCTGTGGAAATGATTTTGTCCAGGTTGTATCGCCGGCTTCCCAACTGTCATCCTCGATGCCTTTAAGGGCGGTGCGCTGGTTCGGTGTCATCTCTTTAAGCAATGGCGCCATCGTGACGGCCCAGGTTTTGTCCAAGGCTTTGGCACTCATGCTGTTGGTGTAGTAGCCCCAGAAATTGTGGGCTCCGGTTGGCACCTGCTCAAAGCGAAGAATGGTCCATTGGCCAGCCGGTACCTGCCAGCGCAGTCGCCCCGACGCGTTCATGTGCGATGTTAAATTAACGACCTTTTTGGGCGAGACTCCGCTGATATCGGGCACCGCGAGCACGGCAACATTTCTGCTGTACGTTGGCGCTCCGGTGCGGGGAAAGTTTCCGCCCGGTGCGCGCACCCGAAACGCCGGCAACTTGCCGTCAAACACCATGGGGCCGTGAACAGCAAGCCGGGTCCACACAAGCCTTTGCTCTCCATATTTTATTGGAATATCACCCGAGGTACTGGCCAAACCGTTGCTGACGACCAGGCTTATGCCCAGACGGGCGCATTGACCGGCGGCAAAGCACACCAATTTACGCCAACGCGGCGACCATGCCGGCAGCGGCCCAGTGGGAACCGGCGTACAGTAAGAGCCTTTGTATTCGTTGGTTTTGACCACCCGATATTGCTTGCCAATCAATACCAGTTTGCTGCGCCACGACCAAGTCCCAGCCTGATTGCCGTAAAGGATGCAACCGGTAATGCCGGTTGCCTTCATCGCCTTTAAGTCGCGTGTGATATCGGCCCGCCTGGTGTTTACGCCCAACCAAACCCAATAAACCCACGGGTTCGCCTGACGGGCAGGAGCCTCAAACTGCTGCATCAGGGTGGCATAGTTTTGGGTATTGCCGCCCCTGGCGACTGCGGTCGCCGCGGTCACCGCAACAATCAGTAACGCGCAGAGCCACCGGCTTAAATAAGGCATTCTTTTACTCCCTGAAAAATATACCTGCATGCATGGTCCTCCGTAAGAGCCGCCAACAATACTGCGTGTGCTGCGTCTCAAGAAGCTTTACGGATATTTAGCATCTGCTCCCGATGCATCGAATGATATGGACAGCATGTTGGCCTTGTCAACGAATTAGTCGGCTGACTTTTTGCCGCAAAGGGGCCTCGGTTGCACAGTTTCTCCGATTCTCTGCGAGCGCTTGTCGCCCAACTATCCCATCAAAGCCGCGCCTACATTCTTACATGCTCAAACCCCGTTTAACACACTCTCCGCATTGCGCACCTGTAATCCCGATGCGTCGGGATTATTTTACAAGAAACTCGCCATCTGTTGCTCCAGTTCCCCATCGCGGCAGCAGAGCGACCGCGCCCACAAGCGCAGCGCCCAAACATCTTCTGTTCACCTGCTCTCACGGCCAAAGGCCGTGTGCGTGCATCTTGGCATCCTTCAACAAAAACACAATGTTTTGCACTATTTGCAAAACCCGATCTTGGCATCCTTCCGGAAAACACCAACGTTTCGCTGCTTTTAACTTGGCATCCTTCAAAACCAACCCATATCCATGCGGGTTTGCTCCCAGCCAAAAGTTAAAAAAACTCTCATTTTTCTCCCGCACACGCCACAACTCGGCATTGCCCATCGCGGCAGCACAGCGACCCGCGCCCCACCAGCGCAGCGCCAACGAAAATAAAACTCAAAAATCTCTGAGTTACCCTGCATTGCAAACCTGTAATCCCGATGCGTCGGGATTTTTTTAACAAGAAACGCGACACTTTGTACTCCCGACTCATAACTCCCGTCGCCCGACTTGCGGCCCGCAGGCCGCGCTGCGTCCCCTGCGGTTAATTCGTCGCGCAGCGCCGTTGAGCCAAGGAAGGCGAAATCCCGGCGCGGCAGGGAGCAAGCCGTCGGGACTCTACTTTCTACTATCTCCGTCTACTCGCTCGCGGCCCGCAGGCCGCGTGCCAATCGTCGCGCAAGCGCCCCGTAAAGAAAAACCTCTGCGTACATCTGCGTCATCTGCGGTTAATTCGTCGCGAAGCGCCCCAAACAATTATCTGCCCCATGCCGCGCATACAATATCCTTGGCCGCAAAGTATTTGTTGCCAACCGCTGAAAGCTGAAAGCCAAAAGCCGACCGCCGAGCAGCTCTTTGACAACTGAATACCAACCACCCCCACAAGCGCAGCGCCCAATCCGCGCGCCACGCGCCGCGTAGCGTCCATCGTCGCGGCAGCACAGCGACCGCGCCCCGTCACAAGCGCAGCGCCACGCTCCCGACTCATAACTCCCGTCGCCCGTCTCGCGGCCCGCAGGCCGCGCGCTCTACTTTCTACTTTCTCCATCTACTCTCTCGCGGCCCGTAGCAGCATCACCCCGTGTAACGCAGGCTTCCAGCCTGCCCGGTCGCCCCCTGTCGCATCAGGCTAGCCGTGGGCATCGTACCCGGCCCGTACCGCAGGAGTTTTGAGAAACGCCACCAAGCGAGCCGCCGTGGTTTATCCCGGCGGTAACCCCGCTACCGCCCCAACCCCCGTCGCGGCACAGCAGCGACCGCGCCCCGTCACAAGCGCAGCGCCACGCTCCCGACTCATAACTCCCGTCGCCCGTCTCGCGGCCCGCAG
>JBMFVX010000048.1:0-19937 GCA_049965775.1 Phycisphaerae bacterium | reverse complement strand
AGCGTTGCGCGATCCATCCTCCTTATTATCGGACAATAACCACAAATGGTATCAGTTATTTATTTACAGGCCCTAAGTGTCAAAAATGTTCTGGTCGAAGGGCCGGTAAGATGCGTCGTTCATGCCCAGCATGATGGTGACGACCGTCGGCTTAAATGGATAGACATCGCGTTTGAGTCGCACGTTGATATTGCCGGCCCAGCCGCCGGTGACGCGATCTCCGCCCACGCCCGAATCAACAAAATCAACTTTGAGGTTCGGAAATCGCGTGAGCACATACGTTTCAACGGCTACGGGGTAGAACCGTTGCTCGGTGATGCTGTCGCCATAAAAACAGACGCGATCACCGTCGTGCAAAAAGAAGCTGCCCGCAGCGCGGGCGCTGCTAATTTGCAGAAGGCCAGCCATTGCCAGCACCACGAGAACTGTTATTCTCCACATGAAAAACCTCTGAGAAATCGGTTATTGAAACAAACAGCAATCGCTACAAAAAGCGTTGGCTTGCCGATGTTGGCAATCTTAGCCATAAAAACGTAAGGCTGCCGCATGTATTGCGTTGAGAGGAGCATCCGGCGATGTCAGTCGGCAGGTTGACTCAGGTAGTCGAGCATCAATCTTACGCCGAAACCGGAAGCCTGATCTCCCGCCCACCAACGATCATCCTTGCGCGGGTGCGCCACTCCCGCAATATCGAGGTGGGCCCACGGCACGGCTGCATCCACAAAATGCTGCAGGAAAATGCCGCCCTGAATAGGATGCGCCTCACGAGCACCGCTGTTTTGGATATCCGCATGCGGGCTTTTCATCAGCGGTTTATAGCGATCATGCAGCGGCAACTGCCACAGCCATTCGCCGGTACGCTTACCTGCAGCAATCAGGGCATGGCCCAGCGCGTCATTGTTACACATCATACCGCCATAAACGCCACCCAGTGCCACCACGACGCCGCCGGTGAGGGTGGCCATGTCAACAATGGCCGCAGGCTTAAGCGTTTTGCAGGCGTAAGCCAAGGCATCGGCAAGAATCATGCGGCCTTCCGCATCGGTATTGGTAATTTCAACCGTTTTTCCATTGTACATGCGAACAATATCCCCAGGTCGGTAAGACAGTGCATCTACGCTGTTTTCCGCTACTGGTATCAGGCCCACGACGGGTTGAGGCAACTCAAGCGCGGCAACGGCCCGCATAATGCCCAAGACCGCCATGCCGCCGCATTTGTCGTACTTCATGGCGTGCATGTCGGCGGCTGGTTTGATGGATATGCCTCCAGTATCAAATGTAACCGCCTTTCCTACCACGGCAATTGGCTTGCGTCCGAGCATCTTGCCGCGCCCTTTGTGGCGCAGCACGATCAGGGCTGGTGGCTGTGCACTACCGCTGCCGACCGCAAGCAACCCTCCCATGCCAAGCCGCCGTGCCTCGGTGGCAGAAATAATGTTGCACGCGAGGCCGACGCTTCGGGCCAGCGTCCTGGCTTCCTGCACCAGCCGGGTGGGGCCGGCGACGTTGCCGGGCAAGCAGGCAAGATAACGGGCGTAATTTGCGGAGTTTGCAATGACGGCGGCGTTTTTGACGGCTTGCCTGGCTTGCGCAAGGGTGTCTGCAGTTGGCCAGAGCAATTCTAATTGCGTTGCCGGCGATGTTGCGGCGGGTGGTGTCTCGTCGCTCTCGCCAGGGGTCTTGAACTCTGAAAAGGCAAAGCTGCCCAGCATGAAGCCTTCCGTCAGTAACGAGGCGGCCTGCAGCAATCCCATTCGCTCCGGTAAAGCGGTTGGCGGCAACATGGTGATATTTGTCAGCTTAAGATCGCGGGCGCTGCGGGCCACCGCTGCGGCCGCCCAACGGATGGTATCGGCATTTAATGCGTCGGCCTTGCCCAGACCGGAAACAATCACGCGGCCTGGCCGCGAACCAGATGCACAGGTAACGACCGTTCCGGCCTTGGCCTTAAAGTCGCCCAGCCCCGCGAGTTCCTGCAGGCGCGATTGCAATGCAGTCGGCAACTGCGCACTTATTTGCCATTTGCTGCCTTCGCTGACAAACACCGCCAGAGCATCGGCCTTGGCATCCATCCGCGCGGCCACCGTACATTGGCGGGCGTCAGATGGGAATTGTTTAATTTTGCGGGAGGTTCGGGTGCTAATCATCGGGAAGGCTCCATCGGGTAAAACATGTTAATATTCATCGCCGCCGCCGCGCCATGCTGCGACGGGAGCACGCACCTGCGGCGGGGCATTGATGCCTGCGCTATTGTCGGCGGCATCGCCAAATGGTCAAGCGCCGGCGGGCATTTTGAAAGTTCATCAGATGACAGAGGCAATTGCGACACGACTGGAATTATTGGGTTTAGCCGTGCGGCACAGGCTGCGTGCAAGCCAACTTGCCGGCGACATGCATCGCTTTCAAGAGGCCGTTGCCCACGAGGGAGGCGACACCATCTTCTGGATTGACCGAAAAGTTGACGCGGCTATTCTGCCCGAGGTTGCGGCTTGGCCCGATTACCTGTTGCCCTTGGAATTGGTCATGGAGGGGTTGGGCCAAAGTGGCCGTCAGCGCGTCGGCCCGCCAAGTGGGCCGCTGAAGCATCGGCTTATGATTGATCCAATAGATGGCACGCGCAACATCATGTTTGACAAACGTTCAGGTTGGTTTTTGGCGGCCTTGGCTCCGGCACATCGGGCGGATGGGGCCGCAACCACCTTGCGCGACGCCATAGCGGCAGTTATGGTTGAGTTGCCTGTAAGTAAAGCCGGTTTTGCAGACAGTTTTGTCATGGATCGCGAAGTCGGCGACAGGCCGGTGCTTGCCGCGACGCGCCAGCGGCTTGAGGGTTCAAATGATCAGGTCCGGCTGACGCCGTCGCCCAGCTCCGCCGATAATCTGCTCGACGGTTTTGCACATGTAACCAATTATTTTCCGGGCATCAAACTTCTCGCAGCCGACCTCATGGAGACTATCGCCGATCGGTTGGGTTGCTTTAATGCCTCCGATGGTTCGCGCCGCTGCCGCATTTTTGACGACCAGTACATCAGCACCGGCGGTCAGATGGTTGAGCTGATGATCGGTCATGATCGCATGTGCCTCGATATTCGACCGCTATTGGCCCGCATTGCCGCAAGACAGGCCGGGCGGCCATACGCCGTGCATGCCTGCCATCCGTACGACCTGTCGGGCTTTCCGGCCGCGGCGGCAGCGGGTGTGGTGCTCACCGATGGTTTTGGACGGCCGCTCGATGCTCCCTTTGGCGTTCATGCCGACATGCATTGGTGCGGTTATGCGAACCATTCGCTTTTTGAGAAGATCAATCCTATTGTGCAGCAATGGCTGGCAGATCATGGAATTGATGGTTGACCGCCAATGGAATCTTCATGAGGTTGCGTCGCTGATGAACCTCTCCGTGACGGGTCAGCGTGCGTGGGTTGAAGTGTAGCCTGTCGCGGCACGCTGCAGCATTTGCTCAACGAGTACCGACTCGCCGGACTTCTGCCTGAATTCAATGCCGCCGTCGTTGCGGGCATCAATCACGTAGAGTTTGCCCGGCTGAACTATACGATAGGCATCCTCACCTTGAACCACCGCGATGCCAAGTTTTTGGGCCTGGCGAGGGTGAATCATCAAATGCCATAAGTGCCGCCAAATTTGCTGTTCAAAGCGATTAACGCGGTCAGGATCGGCCCGCAGGAATCGCGGCATGCCCCGGCGGTTGAGAAGCGAAATGCCGTCGCTGGGGGCCTGAGTATCGCCGTAAACGCGCCGAAAAAATATCAGCGATTTGCCGCGCAATAAATCGCCCTGTTCCACAAAGCGATCCGCAAACTTGACAACCAATGCATCAACATGGGCGATATCGCCTGGAATATTAATGCTAAGAATCGGCAGCGGCTTGCGTTTGCCGTCGGGTCCGATGGTAAACTCCTGCCACAGCATGGTGGTGTCGGTGATTGCACCGTCGGCATTGTGATCCTGATGTGACACAACGAGTTCAGCACGGCGGGTATGTCCCGTGAGCCGCGCGATAACCGCCTGCAACTCACTTCGTTCGCGTCGCAGCCTGGCCAATTCCGAATTGCGCTGCCAGAAATAAAGCGAGAGATTGATGGCCGACACGATCAGCGCCACCGTAAGAACCAAGGCCAGCAGTCGGCGAATGCTTTTCACATTGTCTCCGGTTGTGGGATTAGTGCATGGTTGCGAGTTGGCGTGCCCACATCTGCTTCATCTGGGCTGCGGTGGTAGGCAGCCAGACCGAACCGTCCGCAGAAACCACCTTTAGAAGTCGGCCGTGCGAGTCCACCCACATGGTAGTAATGCCGGGATCGAGTTGTTCGGTCACGCGATAGGCTAATTTCTTGTGGTAGTTAATGCGTATCGTCTGTGGCCCATGGGTTTTCAGAATCTCAAGCCCCATGCGTGAAAGCCGGGAGTTAAAAACCAAAAAGGCCATGCTGGTCTTACTCTGCAGGTCTACCAGTCTGGGCCACAGGTAGGTGAGAGCAGGCGGTAGTGTGGCGGGCATGCCGGGGCCGATAGAGTAGCGCAGCGGTCTATTGGGTTGGCCGGGGATGTAATGATCGCTGTCGCGTGCAACAGCGATGTCGCAGCGGTATATGACTTGGTCGCTCGCTTGGCCCAGCTTGTTATAGACTGGATAAAAGCCGGTTTGCTGGGTTCCCAGTTCGGTTTCCCAATGGACTTCATCATTGGGGTAGGGGCTGGGTATACGAACATAGTGGGCGGTATGCGTTTTAGGATCTATCACCAGCCGCACCTGCTGTGCCAGCGCCAGCGATTTATCTTTTATGGGAAATAGCGATTCCGACTCTTCAAGCCATTCGGCAAAGTCCACCGGCGGCCCCTTGAGATCGGGCTGCTTGCTTAAAGCCCAAAATTGCACGGCCTTGCCCAGCAGTATGACGCCCTTGGGTAAAAATGTCCGGCTGTTTGTGCTGACAAACAACCCGGAAAAGCCATCCTGTTTGCCGGCGTATTCATCGAGCCGTACATACCCTACATCCATGTGATGAAGTTGCACACGAAAAAGTCTGGGATGGTGCGACAGCAGCGGCAGCAATTTTTCAGCTGTCTGCTGGTGCAACCATTTCTTCCCCGCAGCGACGGCGGCAAGCCGTTCAATGGCGATCTGTCTACGATTAAGCAATTTGAATGTCTTAATAATTGCGTCAAACGTTGCGATCACCTTGGGGGCATGATCAGTCGGGCTGAAGAAGGTAACCACATAATATTCACTGGGCGTTTTTTGTACCATGAACTGCTGCCGCAGCAGTGAAATGGGCTGTTTGTTGGAAATAGCCGTAAACCGCACGATAAGTTCGCCGGCGGGATGACCGTTGGAACTGAAGGTTTTTTTTCGTAGTTCTCTCACATGTGTAAAGTCGTGACGGGTTTGTGCCAGTGTGGCATCGAGCAATTCGGTTACTTGGGTTGGGTTTTTCAGATAACTTAGATGTACCGTGATGCCCCAATGCTTGATGCCAACTTCAAAGGTTGCCAAGTCAAGCCCCACACGGCCAAAGCCTTTGGCACGTAGCGGCGGCCTGATCTCAAAACCGTTCGCGTCATCGCGCCAGATTGGGCCAAGTTCGATGCGGCTGTACAGGCCCGGCGTGTGATGATCCAGCACCAGGGCGCGAACAAAGTGCTGCCCGCTTCCGAGCCACACCACGGCCGCAAAAACGAGAGCCGCAACGCCGAAATTTAATCTGTGGATTGTCATGTGCGTTTCCCGCCTGGATGAGTCAGGTATTGATGCCCGTTGGTAGTTTAAATACCGGATTGTTTGTTGGCGTGTTATGGGGGCCTACATCCAAAAACATCGCCCGGGTTCTTATAAAAGCAATAGAGTCCGGCAGTGTCCAGGGGGATGCGCCCGAATAGGTTATCGCGCAGAGTCGTCCGTTCCTTTCCGCTGCCGCGACATAAAAGAACGTTGCCGCGGAGGCATTTATGTTTTCAAAAGTGTAAATCGTGCCGCCCTGTAGTGGCATGGAGTCTCCTTCATGCACAAGGCTTAGACCGGGATTGTTCTTTAAAATTTGCTGCTCAAACGCCTGTGCCGCCGCCCGAAGATCACTATTGGTGGATGCATTGGATGTTGCCATCTCAAAAAAGCAGAACAGCCTTGGCGCGGTGCGGCCTTTGCGGGCCATGGCCAGCACCGGCGATTGTTCTGCAATGTGAATATCCGCATATGGAACAGCAACGAAACCAAGCTTTTGCAAAAGCACGATCGCCGAGAGCTGTTGCGGATTATGCAGGATGGCCTCGAGAGCTGCTGAAGGCTTGCGCCACTGGGTGATGGCATACGCGGCCGAGAGCGACGCCGCCAGAATTAGAGCCATCACGGCCACGAGCAGGATCTGTCTTCGGGGAGCATTTTGTTGCGTACGAAATACCATAGCAGCATCATAATCCATGCCGGTGAAAAATTGAACCAGCCGCCGGGCCGCGTGTGCCGTACATGGGCGCTACCGGCTCCATAAGTGCGGTATATTAAGACCCGCCTGCAATTCTGCTACTGCTTATGAGCAATGGCGTAACAAATGATGTTGCGGGCCAGCGCCTGCGCCGATGCCGGGGCATAACCTAAGATGCCCCAGGTGTTAGTACCCAGCAAACCACTGGTTATATCATCCTGGGAAAATACGATAACCCAGCGGCCATTGACTTTAAGGCCCAGCATTTCAGGCGTATTGTGAATGCCTTCCCGCTCGGTGTAGAACTTGCGATACATCACGTGCGTTGCCGCGGTGCCTCCGGCCATCGCGCCGGTGTAAAGGGTGCAGTTAGCCGGCAGATTATCCAACTGCTTGCCGGGATAAAGTTCGTTGACAAGATGGCTGAATGAGTTGGTGAAATCAATGTTGCCGCCGCCGGCATCTGCGAAAAGCATACCGCCGCTTTTGAGGTAGTGTCGCAAAGCGGAGATTTGATCGCTGGTGAAGGTGAACTTTTTGGTGCCGGTGAGGTGCGCCAGCGGTGTGGCAGCTGCACTGAGCTTGTCCACTGCTACATTTTGATTTGCCAATTGCGTAGCAAACGTGGTGCTGGCGATCTGTGCCATGCGAGGCCATGCGCCGGGTTCCGGATTCCAGTTGCCGGCATATCGGACCTGTGCCACTGTCAGCGACCGCGTGGTGGTTCCACCGCCGCTGACCACGAGCGTATCGAGCTTAGTAGCCAGTGATACTTTTCCGGTGGCATAAATGTACAGGTTGGCGGGCAATTCCCAAATATCGCGAAGGGCGTAGGTGCGATTTTGCCAGTATTGACCAAAGTCGTTGGGAGCAATAATCCAAAGATATCGTATTCCATTGGAAAGCCCAAGCAAACCATGGGTGGAAACCATGTGATACCACGGTTGAATATGAAAGATCATGCTAGCTTTGCTCAGCGCATGGACTTCATACCGGTTGTCAACGGTTTGCTGGGCGTATTTGATCATGGCATTTTTAAAGAATTCGGAGTGGCCGTTGCAATTGGCAAAAATCATGCCGCCTGCGTTGATATATGCCTGCAATTGAGCCACCTGAGCCGCGGAGAATTTCGGATCAAGACTGCCCGAAATATATAGGATCGGTGAATCCAGCCAATCGCTTGCGGGTGAATTGATGTCCACCACCTGCCAATTCAGCGGCTGCTCGAAGGTTTTGACCATCCATGAGGTCAGGTTGGCGACGTCGCGTGGGCGCACGTTCCATCGGCCAAAGTAATTTTTAGAATATTGCAATTTATTAATGAACACGGGGTTAAGGCCGCGATCGAGAGCCAGCAGAGCGTAAGCGGTGCCAACGATGGAGTGGTGATTGGGATTTTGCGGTGTATGATTCTGCCAGCCAAAAGCTACGATGTTTGCATCCCAGCTGCCGTTCTCATATTGCCGCTGTACAAGATCGGAGGCAAACCATTGATACCAGTTGTGCCCGGCCATGTATTGCAGGCCGGTGGCCAGGCCGGTACGTACCTGTCCGTACATGGCGTAAAGATCCGTTTCGCCCGTGTTAAAGTGACTTGCTAGAGCCTTCATGCCGCGTACGATATTTTCATCCGGAATCGGCTGCATGACGGCCTGGTGGCGCAGGTACTCATCGGTGATAAAAAGGCTGGCCAGACCGGCGGCTGTGAACCAGGGGCGGCTGGCGCTGGGCCGCGTCGGGCGATCCGGAAAACCGCCGTAGCCCCATGTGCCGTCCATGTATTGTGATCGCCGCCAGTGTTGGTCGGCGCGCTCCCAGTCCACGATGGGCACTTCCAGGCCCGCATGGGCGCAGGCCCACAATCCCAGCACGCCATATTGGGTATTGGAGTTATCCCAACGTCCGGGTTGACGTGGATTGATGCCCTGTGGCGCTGCCCAAGTATAACTGTAGGCACCATCGTGATGCATGGAGTGCAAAAGATATTTTAAGTCCCACTGCAGGGCATCGCGGTATTCTCTTTTGCTGTTGTTAGGCAAAAGCGCCAGAGCGTTTGCCTGAAATGATGCAACATACGTCGATTGCTTACGCAGGCCGGCGATATATTTGAGGGCTTTCTGCATGGCGGGCGAAAACATGCTTATTTCCGGATCGTGCAGGCTTTGGGCCACATCAATCAAAGCCTCGGTCACGAGGCAGGATTGGCCACCTTGCTCATTCGTGCCAACCAGTCCCATCATCCAGTTAAATCCACCAGAATCCCACGAACCATCGGGACGCTGATGAGTTACCAAATAGTGAACGCCTCGCTCAATAGCAGCAATAACCTTCTGGCTCGAAACGGCGGGGGCCGCAACCGCATGGCGCGATGCGACCATGGCCAGCAAGAAAACCATGCCAACCGCCGCCGTCCGCAGCGGCCAGCGTCTACTCATTGATTCTCTGTTCATCAAGCTACGGTTCTTCATGGCTGAATTATTTCCTCGAGGGTCTATTGAATAAACTTCGCGGCTGATGCCGACATTCACCGCCGCAACTATACCACGTCGCGCCACCGCAAACAATTTGCCAAAGTCAAGCCCGGATTGCGCAATTGCGACTGTTTATTTCAGCGGTTTGCCGATGCTTGGGCTGAGCGCTATCATCGAGTAACATTGACGTTTTGGAGCTGAAGCATTCGGCAGCCTTCAGGCCAACGATCCTGTTTGCCGGATGTTATGTAATGCCGCTTTAAGGAACGATAGCAATGACCGCCGCCCATGTCCCCGAAGTGAAAAGTCCTATGGTTCTTATTATTCGTGACGGCTGGGGCGAAAACCCGCATCCTGAAATGGATAAGTGCAACGCTGTTAAACTCGCACGCCATCCTATTGACGATGCGCTTATGCGACAATATCCGAATGTGCTTGTGCATACCTGTGGCGAATGGGTTGGCTTACCGGCCGGCGTCATGGGTAACAGCGAAGTGGGCCACCAAAACATTGGTGCGGGGCGCATTGTAGATCAGGAGACCATGCGCATCACTCGGCGAATTCGCGATGGCAGTTTTTTTGACAATCCGTCGCTGGTGGGAGCATTTGAGCACGCGGTTCGGCACAACAGCCGGGTGCATCTATTGGGATTGTGCTCTGATGGCCGTGTGCATAGCGACCTGGAACACGCCTACGCCATTTTGGAATTGGCTCGCCGACGGAATTTCCCGGGCCAACGGGTATTTGTACATGCCATAACCGACGGCCGCGATACGCCGCCGCAGAGTGGCAAGCGATATCTTGCCGAGTTAGAGGCCAAAACCCGTGAGGTGGGCATTGGGCGCATTGCTTCGGTGGTGGGGCGGTACTATGCCATGGACCGCGACAACCGCTGGGACCGCGTTAAGCAGGCTTACGAGCTGCTGACGCAAGGTATCGGCAAGGCGTTTGCGTCCGCTCAGGAGGCCCTCGATTCATATTATGCCAACCCAACTGAGCCTTCGCGCGGTGGCGACGAATTTGTAACGCCCTGCGTCATTGGCCCCATCGAGATTATCCGCGATAACGATGCCATCATCTTTTTTAACTATCGCGGCGACCGCCCGCGGGAAATAACCAAGGCCTTTGTGTTTGATGATGCAAAGTTCAGCATTGAGCCAAATGGAGGCTTTGAGCGGCAAGTTCGGCCGCAGAATGTTTTCTTTGCAACCATGACCGGCTATGAACAGGGGCTGCCGGTGCAGGTAGTGTTTCAAAAGCCCGAAAAAATGAAGGACATTTTGGGCATGTACCTTGCGGACCGCGGCATGAGGCAGTTTCGCTCGGCCGAGACCGAAAAGTTTCCGCACGTAACCTTTTTCTTTAATGATTACCGTGAGTTGCCGTTTACCGGCGAAGATCGCGATATGGCGGCAAGCCCCAAAGTCTCCACCTATGATCAGAAGCCCGAAATGAGCGCTGCGGAAGTAATGCGAATCGTGCTTACTGCGATTGAGAGTCGCAATTATCATCTGATTGTTGTTAACTTTGCCAATGGCGACATGGTAGGGCATACGGGCAAACTCGATGCGGCCATCAAGGCGGTAGAAACCGTGGATGCGTGCGTGGGCCGCATTGTCGAAAAGGTGAAATCACTTGGCGGCTGCGCGATCATTACCGCAGACCATGGCAACTGCGAGCAGATGTGGGATTTTACCAACAACTGCCCGCACACCAGCCACACCACATATGATGTGCGGCTGATCGTGGCGGACGCACGCTTTAAGGGCCGTGCGCTTCGCGCCGGTGGCTGCCTCGCAGATATCGCCCCCACGGCACTGGCGATGATGGGTTTGGAGCAGCCCAGGGAAATGACCGGGCAGTCGCTGCTGGGCTAAATTCCTGCGCCGTTTTGCGCGATGCGCAATATGAAGTTCCATTTATTGCAGTCTGATTTGGCGATCCAATAAAAATTGCGTTATAATAAGTGTAATATGAGCTTGTTCCCGAATTTTCGGAGTCTCTGCTATGAAAGCAATTGTTAAATCACAGCGTGCTCGTGGTCTAAGCCTGGCGGATGTACCGCCTCCGGAAATCGGCATTCATGATGTGCTGGTAAAAGTAATCAAGACCGGAATATGTGGAACCGACCTACATATCTATAACTGGGATTCATGGGCTGCTAAAACCATTCCGGTGCCCATGGTGATCGGTCATGAGTTTGTCGGCCGCATTGTTCAGGTGGGTGCGGACGTGCATGACTTTTCACCGGGAGACATTGTGAGCGGTGAAGGACATGTGGTGTGCGGACGGTGCCGCAACTGTCTGGCGGGACGGCGCCACCTGTGCAAGGACACTCGCGGTATTGGGGTGAATCGGCCCGGGGCCTTTGCCGAATATATAGCCCTGCCGGTAACCAATGTCTGGGTGCATGAGCCTTCGATTCCGCTGGAAGTCGCGGCGATATTTGACCCGTTTGGCAACGCCGTGCATACGGCCTTGGCATTTGACGTGTTGGGCGAGGACGTTCTGATCACCGGAGCCGGGCCTATTGGTCTGATGGCCGCTTCGGTCGTTCGCCATGCGGGGGCCCGTCATGTGGTGGTAACCGATGTCAATCCGTATCGCCTGCGTCTGGCGGAGCAGATGGGGGCGACGACTGTCTTGGATGTTCGCAGCGAATCTCTGGCTGAATGCCAGAAGCGATTGGGTATGAAAGAAGGCTTTGACGTAGGCTTGGAGATGTCCGGAAACGCACAGGCGCTTCATCAGATGTTGGCCAATATGTGTCATGGCGGCAAAATTGCGATGCTGGGCATTCCAGAGAAGGAAATCGCGATTGATTGGAATACCGTGATCTTCAACATGCTTACCATTCGCGGCATTTATGGCCGGGAAATGTACGAGACCTGGTACAAGATGACAGTGATGCTGCAGAGCGGCCTTAATATTAATCCGATTATTACGCATCGCCTCCATTACACAGATTTTGAGCAAGGATTTTCAGCCATGCTCGGCGGACAATGCGGCAAAGTTGTGTTGGATTGGGAGTAATTGCCCTGTAAGGATATTTGCCGTCGTGCCGTGACCGTATCCGCAACGATGCCGAATGCTCTGCCGATTTTTATTTTGTTAAACGTGTGGGTTCTCTGATGCCGCGGCGCGGGTTTAAATCCAGGCGATGGGCGATAAGTTAACCATGAGGCAATCATGATAACAAAGTTTCGACAACAGCTTAGCGACTTGCGCAGTGCAGGTTTAGAAAAGCACGAACTGGCTATACGTTCGCCGCAGGGTCCGAGGCCCGATGTCGAGGGGCATGGCGTAATGCTCAACATGTGCGCGAACAACTACCTTGGGTTGGCAGACCATCCCGCGCTGATTGCCGCCGCGGCGGAAGGCCTGCAGCGCTGGGGTTTTGGCATGGCATCTGTGCGGTTCATCTGCGGCACCCAGCAGATTCACCGCGAATTGGAGGATGCTGTAAGTCAATTTCTTGGAACAGAGCAAAGTATTCTTTATTCCTCTTGCTTTGACGCTAACGCCGGTTTGTTTGAGGTGCTGCTGGGGCCGGAAGATGCGGTCATAAGTGATGAACTGAATCATGCTTCGATTATAGATGGCATTCGCCTGTGCAAGGCTCGACGGTATCGTTATCGTAACTGCGATATGACTGATCTAGAACTGCAACTGCGGCAGGCGCAACAGGCCGGCACGGGTATGGCGGCCATTGTGACCGATGGCGTATTCTCTATGGATGGCCGAGTCGCGAATCTGCCAGCCATTTGTGACTTGGCGGAGCGCTACAATGCCCTGGTTATCGTGGACGATTCTCATGCCGTTGGCTTCATGGGAGACCAGGGGCGGGGAACCCACCAGCACCATAAGGTGATGGGCCGTGTGGATGTTCTCACAGGTACTTTTGGCAAGGCGCTGGGGGGTGCGTGCGGCGGATATGCCAGCGGCCGAAAGGAAATTATAGACATTCTAAGGCAGCGATCACGGCCCTATTTATTTAGCAATTCGCTGATCCCATCGGTCGCAGCGGCCACTATCACCGCTTTGCAACTGGTTGAGAATTCGCCCCAACTCCGCCAACAGTTGTGGGACAACACCAGGTTCTTTCGTCAAGAGATGACTGCGGCAGGGTTCGATGTGATTCCGGGTGAGCATCCTATTGTTCCGGTAATGTTTGGCGACGCCACAAAAGCTGTTCAGATGGCGCAAGCGATCAACAAGCGTGGTATTTTTGTGGTTGCGTTTACCTATCCAGTGGTGCCGTTGGGGAAGGCCCGCATTCGTACGCAGGTATCGGCGGCTCATACGCGCGAAGATTTGTACCGCGTGGTGGAGGCATTTGTGGCGGCTCGAGACGAAATGCTGCGGTAATAATTCGGTAAGTCATGCTCGCCATTCTTAGGGAAGCCTTAAAGGACGGAAATCGTGCTTAACAAAGGTGCCGCATACCTGGTGGCACTACCTGTGGTACGTATGATGTACAATTGACCAAAAAGCTCTGCTCATTCACCCAGCTGTTATATTATGACCGTTGAACCCGCTGCCTTGACAAACGCAAGTGGCCATCTAATGTATTGCAATGAATGTTGAGCTTTACAAAAAAGTGTTTTTAAGCACAAATTTGGTCTTTAGCGGAGATACAAACCATGGTGAAGCCGTCCGGTGATGGTGCCGTTGGCGAGAACGTTCGCACTCGCGTATTTCGTAGTTCCGCAGAGGCGGCGGATTATGCAGCAGGCCAAATTGCCCAGGTGATTCGCACGCGCCAGCAGGAGGCGGGCAAATGTGTGCTGGGCTTGGCGACCGGTTCGACTCCAGTGGCGGTGTATCGGCGGCTCATAAATATGCACCGCCAGGGCAAACTCAGCTTTAAGAACGTTGTTACTTTTAATTTAGATGAATATTACCCGATGCACCCACAAGCGGCGCAGAGCTATCGCCGCTTTATGCACGAGCAGTTGTTTGACCATGTAGATATTCAACCAGCCAACATTCATATTCCAGATGGTTCTATTGCACCAGAGGCTGTTGCAGAGTTCTGCCGACGTTATGAAGAGCAGATTGTTGCCGCTGGCGGGTTGGATTTACAACTTCTGGGTATTGGGCGTTCTGGACATATTGGTTTCAATGAACCCGGCTCAACGGCTGACTCGCGCACGCGGCTGATAACACTGGATCGCATCACCCGGCTTGACGCAGCAGGCGATTTTTTTGGTGAAGAGCATGTGCCGCGACGGGCCATTACCATGGGTGTTGCAACTATTCTCGAGGCACGCCAGATTCTGCTGCTCGCCTTCGGCGAAAACAAAGCGGGTATTGTGGCGGAGGCGGTCGAAGGGCCAGCCGGCAGTCATCTGCCCGCCAGCTATCTGCAAAGGCACAAAAATGCCGAGGTGGTGCTGGACCGGGCCGGCGCTGCCGAGCTTACGCGCAGCAAATGTCCCTGGCGGTTCGGGCCGGTTGATTGGAACCCCGCCGCGATACGCAAAGCGATAATATGGCTTGCGCGAACAAAGCAAAAAGCAATCCTCAAACTTACCGACGAGCACTACAACGAACATGGCCTGCAGGACCTCTTGGCCGACAAAGGTCCGGCGTATCGCATTAACCTCGATGTCTTCCGCGATTTGACTCAGCGCGTTACCGGCTGGCCGGGCGGCAAGCCCGCATCGGCAGCACGTCCGGGTGATATTCGCCGTGCCAGGGATGAAATTTTTCCCAAGCGAGTGCTGGTGTTCAGCCCGCATCCGGATGATGACGTTATCTCGATGGGCGGAACGCTGATTCGCCTTGTGGATCAGGGCCACGAGGTGCACGTCGCATACCAAACCAGCGGCAACATTGCAGTCTTCGATTCCGACGCGGTGCGGTTTACCGATTTTGCCGCCGATTTCAATCGGCTCTTCGGCTTGGATGCATCAGCCGCAGCCCAACTTGAGCGCCAAACCGAGGAGTTTGTTCGCAGCAAAAAGCCTGGCGAGCCAGACCAGCCGCAACTGTTAAAGGTTAAAGCGCTAATCCGTCGGGGCGAGTGCCGGGCCGCCGCACGCGAAATCGGCATGCCGGTTGACCGGCTGCATTTTCTAGACCTGCCATTCTACGAAACCGGTGTGATTACCAAAAATCCACCCGGTCCTGAAGATACGGCGATTGTACGCGCATTGCTTGAAAAGATAAAGCCGCATCAAATTTACGCCGCTGGCGACTTGACTGACCCCCACGGCACGCACCGGGTATGTCTGGATATTCTGCTTTCTGCCCTGCGTGAACTTGAAGCTGAGCAGTGGCGCCGGCAATGCGAGGTATGGTTGTACCGTGGAGCATGGCAGGAGTGGCCGCCGGAAACCCTTGATATGGCCATTCCGATAAGCCCGCACGAACTCCTCCGCAAGCGATCTGCGATATTCAAGCATCAAAGCCAGAAGGATAAGGCCATGTTTCCTGGCACTGATGAACGCGAGTTTTGGCAACGGGCGGAAGCACGTAACCGCGGTACCGCAGAACTTTTTGACGCGTTGGGCTTGGCGGAATATGAAGCAATTGAAGGTTTTGTGCGTTGGAGTCCAACCAACGAGGACCTGGCTCTATGAACCCCAAGCAATGTGTAAAGGCCGTAATCCTCGCGGCGGGGGTTGGCTCGCGGATGCGCCGCGCCGACGAAACGGCAGCGCTTTCCGCTGCGCAGCTGCGCGCTGCCGCCAACGGGTCCAAGGCCATGATGCCCTTTGCCCGTCCGTTTCTGGATTATGTCCTTACGTCCCTGGCAGATGCCGGTTTTCAGGAAATTTGCCTGGTGGTCCGGCCGCAGGCCGCCGAAATCCGCAACTACTATGTCGAGGTGGCGCCGCCACGCCGGTTCAAAATGAATTTTGCGGTGCAGAGCGAACCGCGTGGCACAGCCCATGCTGCGCTTGCCGCGGAGGCATTTGCCGCCGGAGACCGTTTTGTGCTCATCAATGGAGACAATCTATACCCCACGGAGGCATTGTCGCAGTTGCGGACGCTTGACGGGTGCGGTCTGGTGGGTTTTGAACGTGACTCCATGCTTGGCGACAGCAACGTGGCTGCCGAGCGTATAACGGGTTTTGCAGTGGTGTGCCATGATGAGGCGGGCGACCTCAACGCAATTATCGAAAAGCCTTCGCAGGCGACGTTAGATTCGCTTGCTGCTCCGATTTTGTTGAGCATGAACTGTTGGCTCTTTGACCGCGATATTTTTACTTCGTGCCGCGCAATCAAGTTGTCGCCGCGCGGCGAGTTTGAACTGCCCGATGCTGTGTTGCATTGTGTTGTCGCCCAAAAAAAGCGGTTTCATATTGTGCCCTGCCGCCGGGGCGTCTGGGACCTGTCGCGGCAGGCGGACATACCGCAAATATCGCACATTCTTGACGGTCGGGAGGTGCGGCTATGAAAGCAGTAGACCTTCCGACGGACTATTTTTTGTCGCAGCTTTCGCAAGCGGGTCTTTCCCTGCCAGCTGCAGAAAGCAAGCTTGGTCTCTATGAGAGTGTTGCCAGGAGTATCGAGCAGCGTGGGGATGGCGGCGGTCCTGTGGCGTTCTGGTATGTCCCCGGTCGCATCGAGTTTTTTGGCAAACATACCGATTATTGCGGCGGCCGCAGCGTGCTCTGTGCGCTGGAACGCGGCTTTTGTATCGCCTCCCGGGCGCGAAATGATGCGAGCATTTCGCTGGTAAATATTGCGGATGGCTCCGAGATAATATTTGACACTTCTCGCAACGTTCCCAATCGGATGGGGCACTGGTCCAATTACCCCATGACCGTGGTGCGGCGTCTGGCCCGTGATTTTCCCAACTGCCGCCGCGGGATGGACTTTGCCTTTTGCTCTGATTTGCCCGCGGCTGCGGGATTAAGCAGTTCGAGTGCGCTGGTGACGGGTGCTTTTCTGGCCTTTGCGTTTGTCAACGAACTCGAAGGGCAGGTTGCCTATCAGCAGATATTCACGGATAAACCGGCGTTTGCCGCCTACCTTGGCGCGATAGAGAGTGGACGGGGGTTCGGAACCTTTGCCGGCGATGATGGCGTTGGCACGGCTGGCGGGTCACAGGATCATACCGCTATTTTGTGTTCACAGGCGGGATGTTGCATCGGAGCGGAGTTCTTAACGCCGGCGGTAACCGACGCGCTTCCGTTAAGCTCCGTCTATCGTTTTGTGATCGGTGTCAGCGGCGTCGTTGCGGAAAAGACTGGTGCCGCCCGCTATTTGTATAATCAAACAGTCGCGAGAGCGCGACTTGCGCTGGAACTGTTGAACCGGCATCTCCCCGTGCCTGCCGCCACGCTTGAACATGCTTGGCAGGAGTTGGGTAGTGACATACATCAGGTGTGCGGCATCATTGAGAAGGAATCTCCGGACACCGCCACCGCTCGGGCTCTTTGCGAGAGGGTGCAGCAATTCCACACCGAATCACATATTATAATTCCGTTGGCTTTAGGTTTGCTCAAGAGCGGCCAAATGGGGCAATGGGCTTCTCTGGCGTCGCAATCACATGAACTTGCCGATAAACGACTTCATAATCAAACTCCCCAGACTAATTTTCTCGCGGCCGAGGCGATGCGATTGGGCGCTGTGGCTTCGTCCGCCTTTGGCGCCGGTTTTGGCGGCAGTGTATGGGCGCTTGTAAGTGCGAGCGCAGTACCGCAGTTCCTGGCTGCGTGGCGAACGAGCTATAGTGCCGCGTTTAATGAACAGGCGGTGTACTCGGTATTTTTTGAAAGCCGACCGGGGCCGGCTGCATTCCGGTTTGCTTGAGATTGTATTCTCGCGCACCGGAGTCGGCATGGAAATCTCAGCCGGCAACGCCAAGATTATTGACTGCCGGATCGTGGGCTATTACAAGCAGGAGCGATTATGTCATCTATAAGGCGATACAACGTCATACTTCTATTAGTGGCCGGCTTGGGCGGCCTGCTCTATGGCATTGATGTGGGCATTATTGCCAGTGCGCTGCCCTATCTATCGGCGACTTCCAAGCTGGATGCCGCCGATTTGTCCATGGTTGTGGCAGCCGTGCTGCTGGGTAGTGTTCTATCCACCTTGTTTGCCGGCACGTTGGCGGACTGGTTCGGTCGTAAGAACCTGATGGTAATAAGCGGTGTATTATTTGCTGCGAGCATTCCAATTATTGCCTTGGCTCAAGGCTATGGGCCTTTGCTTGGCGGCAGGCTGTTACAGGGCATTAGTGCCGGACTTATCGGCGTGGTGGTGCCCCTGTATCTTGCTGAATGCCTGACGCCCGAGCAGCGCGGCTCCGGCACGGGCGTGTTTCAGTGGTTGTTGACGCTGGGTATTTTTGTGGCCGCGTTAATCGGCATTGTATTCAGCACGCGGTTGGCTGCGTTGGCGCAGCATGGCACGGCATCGCAGATATTTTCCTATAAGAACTCTGCCTGGCGCGATATTTTCTGGGCGTCTTTGCCGCCAAGCCTCCTGTTTATAGTGGGAAGTATATGGGTTGCGGAATCTCCGCGGTGGCTTTTTAAGCAGGGGCGCACGGACGCTGCCCGGGCTGCCCTGCTGCGCAGCCGCACCCCGGAGCAGGCTCAAACCGAAATGGCGGAGATGCAGCAATTGGCCCATCCGCAAGCAGGCACTGCAAACGCCAAGCCCATGGGCAGCTTACTCCAGAAGAAATACATCGTTCCTTTTGTGCTGGCCTGTGTCATATTGGCCTGCAATCAGACGACCGGCATTAATTCGATTATCGGCTACAACACCTCCATTTTGCTGCAGGCCGGCTTGAGCGACCTGCAGGCTCATTGGGGATACGTCATTTTTACCGCCGTTAACTTCCTTATGACGATTGTGGGGGTGCTGCTCGTTGACCGCATTGGCCGCAAATGGCTGCTGAGTATCGGCTCGTTCGGCATCATGGTATCGCTGGTGGTAGTGGGGTGGCTCTTTCATCAAAGCGAAGTCCATCGAGTGGATTGTCGCTCTGCCGTTGCGAGACTGGTGCGGCAGTCCGGCAAAGGCCCCATCAAATTCACGCCGCAGTTGGCTGCAAGTTGGATTCACCGCTCATCATTGCCGGGCAAAGCAGGCGTCTTGCCATATCCCACAACTCGCCCGGTGAGCCTCGTGGTGATTTATTCGGTGGGTAAATTTAGCGCCCAAACTACAGCCATGCGTTCCGACAGCCGCACGCCCGGCACACTCAACATCAGTCGGGCTGACTGCCTGCCGGACAACGCAGTGCGGGCTTTTTTTGTCAATCCGTTTGCGAATTTCGAGCAGGCGAAGAAAGCGCCGCTGGTCATTGATCATGCATGGCTCACGCCCGTGCCCACCGCCGCGCACGGTTGGTTGACGCTGGCGGCATTGCTCGTTTTCGCGGGGTTTTTTGCCGCTGGGCCGGGCGTGTGCGTATGGCTTGCGCTATCAGAACTTATGCCCACTCGCATTCGATCCAATGGCATGAGCATTGCCTTGGTGCTTAATCAGGGCGTTTCAACCGTTATTGCTGCTACGTTCCTGCCGTTGGTGGGCGATTGGGGTTATTCCATCGTCTTCTTTGGCTTTGCCGCGTGCACCGTGGTGTACTTTGTGGCGGCGGCGTTTTTCCTTCCTGAAACCCGTAACAAAACTCTCGAAGAGATTGAACTTATTTTTCAGGGAAAACTGTAATTATCAAGCGCTTTGTGCCGCGGGGTGCAATATTGAATGACTATCGCGACTTGCGACTGCTCAATCCAGTCATCGTCTTGGGAGCATTGATTCTGTGCTGTGTCGGTCAGGCGCAGATGTTGCATGCCGCCAAACTCTCACTGGGCAACCGTTATATTCGTTGGGAGGGGGCGGTTGTACATGGTCGCATTGAGCCGCGCGCAGTCTTGGATATCGCCGCCCATAAAAGGCTTATGCTTTCCGGACCATTCTTTTCAATTACGCTCGGCAATGGCGAGACGGTCTCCAGCCGTCAATTCAAGATACTTGCTGTGTCTTGGTTCAGCCGGAATTGGACAATCAGTACCGACGCCTAAGGTACTGTCGGGTTCGGACGGTTGCGTTTTTT
>JBMFVX010000047.1:0-20243 GCA_049965775.1 Phycisphaerae bacterium | reverse complement strand
ATTGCAATATACAATACTATATTATTACGAAAAGCGGAGCGTTTCGGTTCATATTTCATCCAAATAGGCGGCAAGGCGGAAAATTACGCTGGTTTAAGGTCTAGTGATCTGCACACCCCAAAATTAGGATTGATTGGTCACAAACGCCTTGGTTGCAAGGAGCCAGCGGCGAAAACCGGGTCCGTAGACCCATTGAGCCGCTGCGACGCCGCAGATGGGGCGTTTGCGGCTTACCCTGCTGGCGGGGGCCATGATTTACAGATGGCGTTTGGCAACATAAACTCAAGTACGTACGAAAGGTGTTGCTCTGGGCGGCATCTATATTACCTTAGGGCCTTTTATCGGGAGTGTTGCTCATGAGTCAAACTGTCAAAACAAAACGCGGGGTTGTGCGCGTGCTCGCTGCGGCTGCAGCCATTGCGGCAGCGGCGGCAATTTTTACGCTTTCGGCCAATCGGGTCAGCCGAGGCCAGCCCATCACCCAAGCCCAGGAAGCACAGTTACAGAGCGATTTTCAGGAGCTGGGGCCGCTGGTATCGCCTGATATGAAGAAGATTAATCACGCCATTTTTACGCCGGCGGTGCTAACCCACCCGGCCAAGCTTGCCACGTATGCGGCGGCCAATGCGCCGGTGCTGCGCGACTTGGTCGGCAAGTTTGAGGCATTTGGCGTTAAACATCCGGAGGTGGCCGGTATGCTCGCTCCGCAAACCACGCGACTTAAGGCGGTGCTTGTTGCCATGGGCGATAAGCAAACATCCGATGCGGTTGCCAAATATCTTGCCGGAAGCGACCCCAAGGCGAAGTTGAGCGCGGAGCTTATTAACCTGCAGGTGGCATGGTGGCACACGCCGGATGCCGCCGGCCAGAAAAAACTTATCACCAAGCTTACATCGCTGGCCAAGGCCCACCCGACGAGCAATACGCTGGCGGTCGCTGCGGCCGGGCTTATGGGCACAGGCTCGGCCAATAGCGCCATTCGCGACGAGCTTCGCGGCATTATTGTTAACGACCTCACCGGGCCGGCCGCAGTCGAAATGCAGCAGCAGTTAAAACCGATGATGGCTTTGCACAAGCTGATGGGCAAGCCGCTGACGGTAAGCGGCGTTGCCCTGGACGGCTCGCATTTTTCTACCGCGAAGTGGAAGGGCAAAGTGGTGGTGGTTGATTTTTGGGCCACCTGGTGCGGCCCGTGCCGAATGAGCCTTCCCGCATTGGAAAAACTGTACGCCCAGGACCATTCCAAAGGGCTGGAGGTGCTGGGGGTATCGAACGATAACCACGCAGCGGCGCTGAGGGCGTATCTGAAATCACATGAGAAAACAATGCCTTGGCCGCAGCTTTTTGATGCGGCTCATCCGGGCTGGAGTGCGGTGGCCGCAAAGTATGGCATTGATGCAATTCCGACGCAGTTTGTGATTGACCGGCAGGGCATCGTGCGCCGTGTGTCGCAGGGGTATGAACAGGGCGATGCGCTTGAGGTTGAAGTGAACAAGCTGCTGGCGCAAAAATAATGGTCTCGCGGCGCGACGGTGCTTGCCACAGAGTTCGCAGCGCGGCAAGGCGGAGACTTCAACTGGGATCGTTCGGGCGAGGGCAGAACCCATCCGCGTGGAGCCGCACAGGCGCCGGGACGGAATTGGCCGATCGCAATTAAACAAAAACGAATTCCGGCCGGGGGCGATCATTGCTTACCAGTGCAGTGCGGAATTAGAAGATACTTTGTTTTCGAAATGGCAGTTGTGATGATGCGCAACAGCCCAGCTTGGCTGATCCTGATATTGCTGATGACGGCCGCGGCGCCTGCGGCCTTGCACGCGGCAGACGCCAACCATACTTTTCTCACCGGGGCAGATGTTTCATATTTTGGCTACATTGAATCGAATGGCGGCGTGTACCGGTATAACCACCGGCCGGTTGGATTGATTCAAGCTTTTAAGCGATCAGGCTGCAATTGCCTGCGATTGCGGTTGTGGCACCAGGCGACAGCGCTTGAGAAATCGCAATTGGGAAAACTCAGGACGCTCAATAATTTAGCGTATACATTGCCTCTGGCCCAGAAAATCAAGGAGGCCGGATTTTACTTTATTCTGGACATGCACTTTTCGTATACGTGGGCTGGCCCCCACCATCAGTTTACGCCTGACGCCTGGCGGAAACTACCACTGCCTCAATTGTGTCTGCGACTGCGCGCGTATTGCCAACGCGTGATTACAACACTGCGAAAAGCCCACGCCATGCCAAATATGGTCATGGTAGGCAATGAGATTAATAATGGGATGCTCTGGCCGCAGGGAAAACTCTGGGTAAACCATCAAGCACGCTGGAATCGCCTGGCGTCACTGCTGAATGCGGCGATCGCCGGCGTTGACGCTGGCAGCGGATCGCATAAGCCTAAGATCATGATCCAGTTAGCCGATGCCTCATATACCTATGGTTCCTCGTATCCCCGGGAATTTTACCAACAGCTCATTGCCCATGGCGTGCATTTTGATGTGATCGGATATGACTTTTATGCTTATCCGAGGCCGTACGGTACGCTTAAACATTTGCAATCGCAACTTATAAATCTGGCTGATTCCGTGCACAAGCCCATTATTGTTTCGGAAACGGATTATCCGTGGATAAACGACGCGCACAGCGCCCATGGAAAATTCAGGCCAGGAATTCCATTTCCGTTCACACCCGCAGGACAGGCGCAGTATACCCACGCGGTAATAAACATCGTTAAAGCTTTGCCCGAACATCTGGGCCGGGGCGTTTGGTGGTGGGGAGCAGAGTATAATATGGATCAGAAGGACTTTACAAATAAGCCGTTTTCGTATCGTTCACTATTCGACCGCCACGGCAACGCCTTGCCGGCAATGCGGGTTTTAGGTGCGGCAGCGAGTCAGATTGGCAACTAAATAGCATGTATTGGACATCCGCCAAACTCGGCTGTTGCGCTTGGTTGGAGCAATTAAACAAATCTTCTTCTCGCGCCAGCTTCGGCGGAGTTCGGACAATCGGTACCGGCGGCACCGGTACTGCCGGGTTCGGGCAATTGGACGGTAATGGTGCGACCTACGGGCCGAGGTATAAATGATACGCGCGAGGACATCTGCGGCCTCAGCCCAACCTTCGCGCTTTGCGCCGGTCACGACCGCGCACCACAAGCCGCGCACCGTTGAGGCAGGGATGGCGAAATCCTGATAGGACGGGAGCCAACTATCGGCATTCACCTACTCACTTTTTATTACTGTTCTCGCGGCCCGCAGGCCGCCCCGTTGCTGCAGTTGAAAACGTTTTAGACCAGGCAATTGCGTGCCACATCTGTGGGTCGTCGTTATGCTCAATAGGGCCTGGCGTGCTGCGCCCATTGCGAATATCCTGCACCAAAAGCGTTTCCAGCCGTTGCACGATTTCTGGATACTGTTTTTCGAGATTTAATTGTTCAGTCATGCCCAACCATGTATTCATATGATAAAGCTGTAACGGCGGCAAATGCGCCTGCTTTGCGACAACGTTGGGGAGCGTTCGCCCGCCGGAGCCGGGGCACATTTCCAACTTCCATGAGCCATCAATAATGGCCAGAGAACCTTCCACGGAAGCGGTAATGACCGAGTATTTCACCTTGTGCCCTTTAAAGGCGGGCAAAATATTAAAGCTATCTACGCCGGCATTGGCCGGAAGCTTGTAATGCAGGTAGTGGGCCATGGTTGCCATGAAGTCGGCGAGACTGATAGGCGAGTTATTAGTGCTGCCTGCGCGGGTTATGCCAGGCCAATCAATAAAGAATGGCACTCGCTGGCCGCCTTCCCAAATATCTGATTTGAAACCCCGGAAAATATAGCTCGGATAATCACCATGGCGCTCAAGATAATGCGTCGGATCAACATAGGGCGCAAAACCGTTGTCGGAGGTAAAAATGACAATGATTTTATCTGAAAGCCCCTGGCTTTTAAGAGTTTTCAAAACTTTGCCCACCATGGCATCGGTTTCAATACAATAGTCTAAATAAGCGAAGGGTAGTACACTTTTTCCCTGGTATTGAGGTGCAACCGCGATAGGTGTGTGCGGCGATGGCATTGCATAGTATAGAAAAAATGGATGTGAATCATGCGCATGCCGAACAATAAAATCACAGGCCTCCTTGGTAAAGCGAGGCAGAACATGCTCCGGGTTGTAGTAGGCCGCCGCGGGCCCCGTGCTCGAATAACGAGCACCCATGATGGACCGGGCGATGGTGTAGGTCTTATTGACGGGACCGAGCACCCGGTTATCTTGAATATATGCAAACGGGAACATGTCGGCAGAGCCTGCGAAGAAAAAGTCGTAGTCAAACCCATTGGTGCGCGGCCCCTGTAAGATGGGCTTGGCGTAGTCAATTCGTGCGGCGTTGGCTACGGAGTAATCATATGTAAAGCGATAAGGCTGCTGCGGATGGATATAATTGAAGAATTTTGGCTTTCTGTTGAGAATCGGTTTTTCGCCCGCTTTAAACTGCCAACCCAGCCCAAGATTCCATTTACCCACGAAGCCGGTATGGTAGCCATTGGCTTTCAGCATGGACGCAATGGTCATGCGACCGGGTTCAATGAGCGGAGGCGCAAGCCCAGATGCTTCGCCAGCTTTCATGGCGGAACGCCAAGGGTACCGGCCTGTTAAAAGGCCATAACGCGAAGGCGTACATAATGCGCTCGTGGCGTGAGCGTTGGTAAAAACCATGCCATTACGGCCGATACTGTCAATGCACGGCGTCTGGATGCGATCACCCGGATTCACCAGGCTTACATCGCCATAACCCATATCGTCGGCCAGAATATACACAATATCCGGCTTGACAATCGGTTCGGCGGCTGCCGCACACCTGGCCCAGTGCCCCCCGCAAAGTGCGGCCGCAATACATGCTCCCCATCGAATAGCTGCGGATCGAAGAGAGCTAGAGCGAGCTGCACGGTTATTGCTTTTAACATCTGACGGCTGCTGGATATAGTTCGGCGGCATGTGTTAAACTATCTATTATAAAACAACTTTTTTCAATGGTATCACCGGCCCAAATCAATTACAACGCGATCAATTGCAACCAAGGCCCCTCCATAGAACTTCCATTGTATTTTTGATTTCTTACAGAACTCCTTTTATGATTGTTGCCATGGCTTTTGAAAATACAAGCCAGACAGAAATACTGCGGAGTATGCAAAATCATGTCTGAACCTGTAACGTTGGCGATTGTTGGCGCTGGCAAACGCGGCGCAGCGTACGCACAGTATGCGATTGAACATCCTGACCTTGCCCGCGTCGTTGCCGTGGCAGAACCACGCCTGCCGCAGCGCCAGCAGATGGCTGCGGCCCATCACATCGCTCCGGGTAATATTTTTACCTCATGGCAGGAGCTTGCTGCACAGCCTCGTCTGGCCGATGCGGTGCTCATCTGCACCCAAGATCGCATGCACCTTGCCCCCGTCGAAGCGCTGGCGCCCAAGGGGTATGCCATCCTCCTTGAAAAGCCGATGGCAGCCACACTTGAAGATTGCCGAAAGATCATCGCCTGCGTAAAACACCATGGTAATTTATTTGCGGTCTGCCATGTACTGCTCTACACCCAATTTACCCGTAAACTCAAATCGCTCCTCGATAGCGGGCTAATCGGCGACATCGCAAGCATCCAGCATCTTGAGCCGGTAGCCTGGTGGCACCAGGCCCACTCTTATGTCCGCGGCAACTGGCGCAACGAACGCGAAGCAACTTTTATGCTCATGGCCAAATCATGCCACGATATAGACTGGCTGCGACACATCATAGGCCGCCCCTGTCGGCGGGTGGCAAGCTTTGGCTCCCTGCGGCATTTCCGCGCTGCCGAAAAGCCGGCTGGAGCCGCCGACCGCTGCCTCGACTGCGGCGTCGAAGCGACCTGCCCATATTCAGCGAAGCGGTTTTATTTGACTCAGTTCGGCCGGGACCGAGCTAATAAATATTTTGTAAGCATTATCACCGACGACCACACGCCGGCCGGTGTGGAAAAAGCCCTGCGGGAAGGCCCCTATGGCCGCTGTGTTTACTCCTGCGACAACGATGTGGTTGATCACCAGGTTGTCATACTTGATTTCGATGGGCCTGCAACCGCCAGCTTTACTATGACCGCTTTTACCCCGGTGCTTAACCGTCAAACCCGTCTCTTCGGAACACGTGGCTATATTGAAACCGACAGTGTCCAGATCAAGCACTTTGACTTCGTCTCCGAACAAACCACGGTATACGACACGAGCACTGAAGAGGGTGACGCCACTGCGGCCAGCGGCCATGGCGGCGGCGATTACTATCTTATGAAAGCGTTTGTTGAGGCCGTCAAATCAGGCGATCAGAGCAAAATAATCTCCGGCCCCGACGCCACTTTCGAGAGCCACCAGATTGTTTTCGCAGCCGAGCAGGCGCGGCGGAGCGGTAGCGCCTTGGCCATGAGCGACTTTCAACGCCCCTGATCTGTACGCCTTCCTGCATGGCACCTTCGCCTTTACGGCTCCGGCCCTGTGGCGCACTCGCTTATGGCTTGCAGCCAATCACAAGTAATCTTACTAACGCTCCTACACAGGTCATTGTATTGGTGCCGGCGTTGATTCAGCGGCGATGGCCTTGTACAAGTGCGGGCTGTTGACGGATACGCATGCGTTGGCCGACAATTGCGACTGTTGCGATATTGGGGTGCGCCAAGACGATGAACGAAAGCCATGCCAAAACCGCTGCGGTCGCTGCACCCGAAACACCGCTGCTGCGGGAGTTTCCGCCACTGATGGGCAACCGCAACTTTGTGCTGCTTTGGGCAGCGTATGCGGTTTCTTCGCTGGGCGATCGCATTCACTTTCTGGTGATGCTGCAACTGCTGTGCATGATCATCCTGAAGATGAATCATCTTGGCTCGCAGCAGTCGGCGCAGCTTAACCTGGCCATGTTCATCCCCATGCTGCTGCTATCGCCCATCGGCGGGCTGCTAAGCGACCGGATGCCGCGGCGAGCGATTATGGTTGTCTGCGATCTGATGCGGGTGGCGCTGGTCATTGTGGCACGCACGGTGCTGCTGCATGGCTCAAAGAGCGGGCTATATTCCACCGAAACCATGTTGGTGCTGCTGTTTGGTTCGGAAGTGGTATTGGCATTGTTCGCCGAGATCTTTTTGCCCGCACGGGCGGCTCTTTTGCCTACGCTGGTGCACCCCAATCAACTGCTTCAGGCCAACTCTTTTGTTAATGGTACCGGCACCATTGTTAGCGTGGCGGGCTTTTTGGTGGGTGGCTTTTTAATAAGTCACGGTTTACTGGTTGCCATGTACGCGGATGCCGGCACCTACCTGGCCTCGGCAACGTTTCTGCTGCTGATGCCGCTGAAAGGACGTGATCGCGTTAAGGCTCCTGGCGGAGGCGGCAGCCTTAAGCAGGATGTTCGCCTGGGACTGGGATACCTGTGGCGGCATATCAGACCGGTGCAAATTATTCTGCTGGAAATGCTTTTTTATGCGATGGGGTCGGTTATTCTCAACAGCCTGCCCAGCATTATTACCGAGCAATTCCGCAAGCCTTCGCAATGGTACAGTTACTTTATGGGCTTTTCGGGCGTGGGCATGGTGCTCGGGGCGCTGGCGGTAAGCCGGGCCAAACGCGGTATTCCCAAAGAAATGGGCATTGCATGGTCAACCGTACTGATTGGCGCCGGCCTGTTGGTTGCGGCTTTGGCGGGCAGTTGGCAGATGCTGCTGGCGGGCCTGCTGGCGGCCTCGTTTTTTGGCGCAGTCATGCTGATAAGTGTGGATACGCTGTTGCAGCGCATCGTGCCCGACTTTGTACGCGGTCGAGTGATGGGCATCCGCGATTTGGCCTGCAACATCGGCCTTATCGGGCTGTGTATTCCATTTGCGATGGGAACGTCCTCACCGGTGTTTGCCCACCGGCTGATTATGGGCGCAGCACTGGCCACGGGCGCTGTGGGGTTGTTTTTGGTGGTGCTGTATTATCGCGTGCAGCCGCTGCCGCTGCCGGCCGCAATTGCCCGGCGCATTTGTGAGATTTATATAACATTTTGGCATCGCTGGCGGCGCGTCGGCGCGTGCCGCATTCCCGGCAGCGGGCCGGTGATTGTGGCGGGCAATCACACCAGCGGGCTGGACCCTCTTGCGATGGGAGTATCGAGTCCACATCGGTTGATTCAGTTTTTGATGGCTCGAGAGTATTACGATCTGCCGGTGTTGAAACTGCTGTTTCGCAACCTGGGCTGCGTACCGGTGGATCGCAGCGGAGCCGATGCCGGCGCTGTAAGGGCGAGTTTGCGCATTTTGAAAGATGGCGGTGTGCTGGGCATTTTTCCGGAGGGGGGCATTTCGCCGGACGGCGCACTGCAGGCAGGCAAGCCGGGCGTGGGGGCGATGGCGCTCATCACCGGTGCTACGGTGGTGCCGGTGTATATTCGCGGTACGCATCGGCATGTGAGCGTGGGGCGCGACTTTTTGCGCCGCGCGCGGCTGGAAATATACTACGGCACACCCATCAGCTTTGCCGCCAACCGCGAAGGCAGCCGCGACAAAACCCGCCAGCAGCAAGCGACCGATCAGATCATGGCGGCAATAGCGGCCATCCGCGACCGGGTGGAAAACACCCAAGTCGGCGCGGCTTGAGCCTGCCGGGGGCGGGGCTCCAGTTGAACGCGGCCCTTTTTTTGAAACGACTCATGAAATAGTAGAAATAGTCGGGGAGTGGTGCTGTCGCGCTCTACAATACTCACGGACCGATGCCATAACGTTTACGAAAGCGGTAATTGGGCAGGCTGGAAGCCTGCGCTACAAAAGATGCCCCCGCTGCAAGGTACTCTGAAAACGCTGGAAAAGCCGAAAAGGCAACAGCTGGCGCAGCTCCGGCCAAATGACGCAGCCGCGCTTCGACCGGCGCTTACAGCCTGTTGGTGGCACGAATCCATTCCATGTACGGCTGAAGGTGAGCGCCGGGACATTCTGTGGCTACCAGCTCTTGATGTGTATAGCAATGATAAATGGGCACCTGATAGAGCCGCCGCAGAAGCGAACCAAATTCAATAATCTTGGCCTTTTGCTGCGGGGTAGGGTCTTGCAGCATAAAGTTGCCGATGGAAACCACGCCAATGTTGTGGCTGTTCCATAAATACCGGCCATGGGTTGGCAGCAGCGGGCTGTTGCGCACCTGGCGGTAGCGGTCCAGCCACCTGGGTGAGGCAAAGCCATCGCGCACATGCTCGCCGCGCCACTGCAAGGGACGCAACTGCCACACGCGGCCGGCGCGGTCTATGCCAAAGTGATAGCCAATATCCTGAAAATGCCGGATGTCGGCCTGCCAGTGCCGCGTGGCTTCCCAGAAGGCGGCGGTAAAGGCGTATGTATCGTTGTAAGTTGGATGCGGATCGCCTGTGTGATGAAAGGTAATCAGCCGCACGCCGTTCATGGGCAGCATGGGGCGACGCGCGCCGTAGTGCGTCCAAGCGGATCGTGGAATAACCCCCAGCGTGCCGGTGGGCGCCTGCTCAACCGATGACGGCGGCACATAGGTAGGCGGCACAAAATTGGCCGGCGGCGAATAGCCAACATCCGCATCGGCGAGTGGGGTGGGGGCAGGTGTCGGCAAAAATCCATCGGGCAATGGCTGCAGCGCTGCCGAGCTGCCGGCATTGTTCTGGCTGCAGCCCGCCAACCCGGCCACCGAACCGGCGGCCAACAGCGCCATAAAGCCACGTCGCGACAGACGACCGGTGTTAAGCCGCAGGCTTAACTGCTGGGGCACTTGCGAGGAAAGCTCGCTATGGGCTAACAGGTCCAACGGTTCAGACACGCGCGACGAGGGGGTGCTGGTCGGCTTCATAACGGCATAACTCCATGACTTACGAGCGGCCATCCATGGCCAACTCAAATCTTACAGCGCTGCTAGTGTAACACCAAACTCCCCTGCCTCATTACGAAAACGCTTCGTGTGCGTTCAGGCTAATTTCAATATTTCACCAAAGCCACCGCTGCTATATAGGTAATTTCCCAAACAGAAACCAAACGAGCCTTACCGTACCACAGTTCAGCCAAAACCAGGGCGGGTTCATTACCTGATTTATATGTTATCGGCAACTGGTGCAAATTCAGCCACAATTATTTACATGGCCCTACCACAGGCCGCGCAATGAAGCACGTCTGCGGCATACTGCGGTGCGCCGGCGGTCGGCGCAGCCCCGCATCAAGCCCCATCCAATAGCTTTTGTGAGGCGCAGTTCAGGAGTGGTCCGTTTGGGCGGCTGGCAACGTGCCATGGTGTCGGTGATGCCAATACGCTTCAATCTGTTCGAGGGTTTTGCCCTTGGTTTCGGGCAATACGAGCAGCACAAACAGAAAGCTGATGAGCGAGCAACCCGAATAGATGAAGTAAGTAATTGTCAGCCCGGCGTGCGCCTTGAGCCACGGAAACGTCTGGGCCACAACGTAGATGGCAATCCAAAGGGTAAATACCCCTACCGATGCGGCGCGACCGCGGATGCGAGCCGGGAATATTTCAGAGATGATAATCCAGGGCATCGGCCCCATGGCCATGGCAAAAGCCGCAATGAAGGTAAGTACGCTGGCTATCAATATATGCACTTGAGCCGGGCTGAAGTGAATGGACGTGTGGCTGACGCTGTGGCCGTGCACCATCACAGTTACGGTGATGCGATTGGCCAGGGCAAAAATAAGCCCGACGCAAAATAGCGACACCACCTGTATCGCAGTACCGATGGCCAGCAGCAGTTTGCGACCGGCTTTATCAACAAAGCCGACGGCAATAAAAGTGAACAAGAGATTGACCATACCGACGAGCGCTGTGGAACCAAAGGCGTTGGAGGTTTTCATGCCGGCGGCTTCAAACACACGCGGTGCATAATAAATAATGGAGTTAATGCCGCTGAATTGCGAAAAAATCGCCAAAAACAGGGCAATAATGAGCGGCAGGCGGTAGCGCGGCGCAAAAAGTTCAGAGAAACGACCTTCTTCCTGGGCGGCAACTTCCTTGACGGCGGCAATTTCGCGCTCGGCTCCGGCGGAGCCAACAAAACGCGTCAGAATTTCGCGGCCTCTTTGTTCCTGGTCATTGATGACCAGCCAGCGGGGACTTTCCGGTACGAATACCACCATAAGCAGGAAAAGGATGGCCGGGAGCGTTTCAGAGCCGAGCATCCAGCGCCATCCCATGGTGGCGTTCCAGTTGGCGGCATTTGCCAGATGAGCACTGGCATTGATATGGTTGCCGGCATTAAGAATGAAATAATTAACCCAATAAACCAGTGCAATACCCACTACAATTCCGAGCTGAAAGAGTGAGCCTAAGCGCCCGCGATGGCGTTCGGGAGCAATTTCAGCAATGTAGACCGGGGCGATCATGGATGAAGCGCCGATCGCCAGCCCGCCTATCACGCGCGCCAGCACAAGCTCAGTCAAGGAGCGCGGAATTGCCGACAGCACGCCCGATATGGCGAACAAAACAGCACACAAGATCAGCAGCCGTTTGCGGCCAAATCGGTCGGCCAGCGAGCCGGCGAACATAGCCCCTGGCACACAACCGAGTTCCAAGCTGGCGATAGCGAAGCCGAGTTCTTTATTACTCAGATGGAAATATTGTTGCAGGTAGCCCTGTATGCCCGCAGCCACGCCCGTGTCGTAGCCGAACAGCAGGCCAGCCAGCGCGGCAGCAACCACACAAAATACAATTGTTGCCATGCTGCCGCCCTGGCCGGCCGGAACCTCATAAGGATCGGACATGAAAAAATCCTTCGCCTGTACCACCAAGACTCTGCTATCACCCGGAGATTCCGGACATGCAGACCCGATAAGTTAACGCTTTCCGGCATGATATGGCCCCATCAGCGCATCTACCACTGTTTGCGGTAGTTCTTGGCCTACATTACCAGCCCGGAGGGCGGCCGATCGGCCCTGGCCGAGGCCCATTCTTTATTGGGCATTTTACCCATGCGGAACAACAACTCACCGCCGGCGACAATATCGCCATGTGTAATCCACGATTTTGTCAATTCCCGGCCATTAAGCTCGGCCGACTGAATATACATGTTTTGGTCGCTGTTGTCGGAGGCGATAATCGTAAACGGTTTGCCGGTGTGCGGGTTATGAATCGTCGCTCGCTGCACGAGCGGGCTGCCGAGCACATAAACGCCGGTGGCCGCATTGACCGGGTAAAAACCCATAGCGCCAAGCGTAAACCAGGAGGATAATTGCCCGCAGTCATCATTACCGGGGATGCCGGTGGGTGTAGCATTGTAAAGCCGCATCACCTGACGCACCCAATACTGCGTCTTCCACGCTGCCCCGGCAAACGTGTACAGGTATGGAATATGATTGCTCGGCTCATTACCTTGGGCATCTTGCCCGACCATGCCGCTGATGTCCGGCGGCGAACGGCGGATATATGAAGGGGCCGTGAACAGGGCATCTAGCTTGGCGACAAATTGCTTATCGCCGCCGTATAAATCAATCAGCCCTTGGACATCCTGCATGACATTAAAGGTGGCCTGCCAGGCGTCCGACTCGGTGTAGTCGTGCCAGTATTCCTGATCAGGCCGGAACGGCTCGCGCCATTGGCCGTTGGCCAGCTTGCCACGCATAAAGCCGGTTTTGGGGTCGAAGAGGTTTTTGTAATTCTGACCCAATCGGTAGAACATTTTAGCATCATCATGCTTGCCCAGCATTTGTGCCATCGCGCCCGTGCACCAGAAGTCGTAGGCAAAGTCCAGCGTGCGCGACACTGATTGTGCGTGAGGCGCTGACGCCACATACCCCAACTTACGAAACTGCTCTTGCAGTTGTTTGTTGCCGTTGGCGGTGGCGCCCACCAGCGCGGTGTCGCGCATGGCGGCATAGAGAGCTTCTGCGTCAAAATCACGAAAACCGCGGGCGTAGGCACCGGTAATCATGCCCACCACATGAAAGCCTGTCATGCACCAGGTTTCGTTGCCCCACAGCGGCCATACGGGCAAGGAATGCTGTTTGAGCTTTTCGTAGTCGTCGAGCAATGTTCTGATGATGCCCCCCACACGGTGCGGCTGCATCAGCATGATGAACGGGAACTCACCGCGGTAGATGTCCCATATGGAAAGCGTGGTGTATTTGGTAAAGCCGGGGTTGGGATGGTTCTTATGATCCTGCCCGCGATAGGTTCCATCCACATCGTTAAACGTTGCCGGAGCGACAAGGCCGTGATAGGCGCCGGTGTAAAAGGTTGTCGCAAGGTCGCGCGTCGGAAGTTTGGCGTCGAGCACGGCAAGAGCTTGGGCCCAGGCGGCGGCGGTTTGCTTTGAGATTGCGTCAAAGCTCCAGTGCGGAATCTCGGCTCGCAGGTTCTTTCGCGCACCCTTTATGCCCGTACACGAAATACCGACACGAATAACAAGCGGGCGGCTGCGCAGCACCTCGTGCGGCCAATGCAAAATGGCCCGCACCTCTTTACCTGAAACTTTCTTTACGCTCGTCGGCGAACCGTGCTCTTTAATATGGCCGTCCACATTGGTTTGCAGCGACTCCATTGGCTCGCTGAATTCAATGACGAAATAAACCTGCTTGTCGGCCGCCCAGCCATGGGTAGCCCGCATGCCGCTGATGCGTGTGGGGCTTTCAACTGTGAACTCGGCATGATAGACCGTTTCGCCAATGCCATGAACTAGGTCCAGCATCACGCCAGAGACCGAACTCGGAGCAGTCTTTTCATTAAAAGTGTACCGGTGCATGCCACAGCGCGTGGTGGCGGTAAGCTCCGCTTTGACACGCGGCGCATCAAGATAGACGCTGTAATAGCCCGGCCGCACGACTTCACTATCATGGCTGAAGCTCGACGCATAGCCCGGTTGCCGCGAAACCCAACCGGAACCCCCACCCAACGCTTTGGTCTGAGCCGAATGCTCGGCACTTCGCCAGTGTGCTTCCCACGCCCAGTTAGCGCCCTGCACCATCGGCATAAGAAGTACATCGCCAAGGTCGCCGCAACCAGTACCCTGCAGGTGTGTATGGGTAAAACCACGAACGACATCATCGGTGAAGTGGTAACCCGAACAATGATCCCAGTTATAAGTATCCCCGCGACCATTCCAGTTAGTTTCTGGCGGGCCGGCAGTGTCTGGGCTTAGCTGCACCAAGCCAAAAGGCGCGGTGGCCCCCGGGAAGGTGTGCCCATGCCAACCGGTGCCAATCAGAGGGTTGACGTACTTGAGGTTACCGCCAGGCTCAACAGCCTGCGCAGACATGATGGAATCACCTGCCCGGGCGGAGGATGGCCGCCTACCCGCCGCTCCCAGGGCCGCGGAGGCAGCCGCCGTCAGCGCGAATTGCTTCATAAGGTTCCGTCGCTGCTGGTTGGTTGTGTCCGCCATGGTTCAAATCCCCTGAAAGTAAGACCTGCTCTTTGCGAGCACTTAATATAATACATAGTTTCGTGAGGTCGAGTTGTTCAGTCAACTGCCCGATCCATTAAGCCCAATGTGCGCCCGTCGTTTGATGCCATTGGCTATCTGCCATGCGCCCATGGCTATGTTGCCAGTGATAACCGCCTGGTTGACGGCTTGATGCAGCCGTACTTGCGAGCCTTTTTGCTGAAACTCGCAACCGCGCACCAACAACCGACCCGCCAGCGATTCTATGGCATATTGCGATTGATCCCACTGACAAAAGGTGCAGTCTCCAAAGCCAACCGTGCATGCGGAGCCAAGCCGGGCAATCTGCCGACACGGCCCCCAGAAGGAACAATTTACAAACCGCACCGGCCCTATATTGGGCGGCTGCACCAACACCTGCACCGGGTCCACCTTGCCGAGTTTTAAATAATCAAACGACACGAACTCGCCATTGGTGATGAGAAGCCCTGGCAGCTGCGACTGCTCCACCACGCAGGCATGGCGAGAGCCATCGGCTCCGATGCCTAAAAAATTGCCGTTGCAGGCGCCGGTTTTACCTTCAATAAAGCGGTACGCCATGCCATAACCGAATGAGAAAGTGTTAAGTACATATTCCCAATCAGAACGGCCCAACACAAACGATTCGCCATGCTGGTACATAAACTCCAGCACGCTGCGATGATGGGACCACCACGGGTTAAAATGCACATCTTCGATGCGGCCAATGTCGTAAATCTCATCCACGAGAATGCCAGTTCGCAGCGGCTGGCCTGTGACATTGCGAATAAGGTGCCGAGGCGCCTTGACTGCACGAATGCCCCGCCACGAATTGAGCAATTCCACATTGCTGACCGTCGCGTTGGCACCTATCATGCTGATGGCCCAAGGGTACTCTACCGGCGCGGCATTGGGATTTTGATTGGGATGATAGATCGTAAGCCCGCCCAGGGAGGCGTTGCCCGCAACGGTAATTGTCGGCTCGGCATCTTCTTTGCCTTGGCCGCCGGTAACCAGCAGCAACGTGCCCAGCGGCGCGAGGCGCTTGGCCGCACGGGCAGTTTTGTGTGGGCGAGCGCGCAGGGCATGGCCGCTGTGCGACACCGGCCCTCTGAATACCCCTTCCAAGGCGACCGCTGAAGGCACATGAAGCGAACCGCCAACGCGGTATTGCCCCGCAGGCAGCAGCACCACCCCCCCACCGCGCCTCGCAGCGGCATCGAGCGCCTTTTGGATACCATCGGTTGCATCGGCCTTCCCGTCACCGCGTGCTCCATAGTCGGCGGCATTAAATAAAACGCCGGAGGTCAAAGGCGTCGCACCGCCCGAACCGGAGCCCATAGCCTCTCCGGCGACGGGCAACCCCGCCGCCGCCAACCCGCCGGCGGCCATGGCCTTGAACCAGTATCTGCGATTAATCATTCAGCATCTCCACGCCGGAACTTTGCGATATGCACCGCAGTATATCCGCCCCTTGCAGTTCACACTGCCACAACGCGCTGGAAAAGTTGTTATTGCGTGAGTAGGTCAAATGAGGTGCATCGCAAGAGGCCGGGGGAGGAGCGGCGACTTGGGCGCTTTGGCGGTCGGTGCTGCGGCCAAGCCGCATCGCATTTGCCGCATCTGATGCGGAGAATATCGCTTGCATTCGCCGCATGTTTTGCGGAGAATAACTTCATGGCTTGGGATTGCCATATTGCTCGCTGGCCGAAATTTGCGGTGGAAGCGTCGGCTGTGGACATCTCCTGATGATGTTCGGACTGTTGCAGCGACTGATGTAATGATGGTACGGAATGCCCTTTCCCAGAAGCGCGAGTGCCTTGTGATGCCCGTGGCCCTCAAAATCCGAAATGAATCGTCTTGGCATTCGGCGACATGAGCACCGCAAACAGCCTTTGAGATCAGGCTCCTAGCTATAGCGAACAGCTTATATTTGATAAAAAGTCAGCTGATACGCTATAAGATCGTCTCCCGCCGAGTCATTGAACCAGACTTCGAATTGCTTCGTTGGAAACTGCCATGCCAATTTTGCCTTGTATATTTCACTTAAAACACGTCCAAGGTAAACCACCCGCTGACGGTTGATGTCCTTGCAACCGTAATGCTGGATGTCTGCGATATGCAGGTGGTTCATTACCGCTTCAACCTTCCGCCTGTCGCCACCGCACGCACGCTCAAAATCGCGACGTGGCCCAAGCGAAAAGCCTTCCCGTAAAACGTATTGCTCAAACTCCACTAACCGAGGCCAGAAAATGGCGGAGTAACCAACCGCCAGGCGAAAATTGCCCAGGCAACCAATCCACCCCTCAAGATCTATTCCTTCCCCGTTATTCCATTCGCCCATTTCCGGGATAAGTTCGTTAAAGTCAATCATAGTTTTTTAATCGCCTGACGGCTTATAGCATGGCCGCACCACCGGCCGCCGACCCATGGTTCAGCTCCTGATTGTAGTGCCCGAACCCATGGTAATGCCAATCATATACCGCACGTCACGGCTGCAAAATCGGGCAAACTCTTCCCGCCACACGGCTGCAATCAAGCATGCGGTACATCGTCCGTCGCCCCGACTGTCAGCACCGGTTCTCTTTCGGTACTCGGTGCGTGCCGGGAAACGGGCTTGCGCCGATGAGGCTGGGTTGCCAGCCTACTGGCCAGCCGCAGTTGCATGAAAGCGCAGCACGTTGACCGAGCGCGGAGGAAACACATGCGTAAAGTCAGCTGCCACGTTGTGCATAATATGCTCCACCGGCACAACATTGTGCGGGTCGGCAATGCTGTTTTGGGCGTTGCGCGGGCCGGTGAGCACAATACATTTGCCGGTGGAGGCCACCGAACCGGCGCCATTAAGCGAGATGGCGGTAGACACCGGGCGATTTGAAATGTTCACCACTTTGAGAATCACATCGCCAGTGCGGTTGTCGCGGCTGGCCGTAGCGCGCAGCGGCCGCTCGCCCTGGATTTTAACATCGTGAATAAGCCGACCATCGAGATAACAGCGAACGCGACCATCGCCTACCTTGATGCGAATGTTGTACCACTTTCCGGTTTGAATATGCGACGGGTGAAAATCGCCCGGTGCGCCGGGCATCTCAAGGCCTTCGCGCGTGTTGCCCCAGCCTCCGATGTTCCACCACGAAGGGGTATTTTCATTGTGCGAGCAGAAGCTGATGAGAAAGCCCTCATCACCGCTGATTTTTCGGGCTTTGAGGCTCAGGGTGTAGTTCTTCCAGTTATTGCCGCCGATAAAAGCGGTTTTATTGGTGGCGATGTCGGTTTGCTCCAACGCGCCGTTTTTTACCTGCCAGTTGCCGCTGCGGAAGTGCCAGCCGCTCTTGCCATCGGCAGCAAAGTTGGACTGGTACAGCACCTTAGCTCCGCGGGTGACTTTAATATCCTTAAACTCGGCGGCAGTGTTCCATGTGCCTACGCCAATGGCGCCGCCCATTGACTGGGACAGATGGCTACTATACTGCGTCGTCAACGGCAGCACGACACTGCCTTTGTTTTGCGAAAACATCACCTGCATATAATACGAAGGCGAACCAAAGCAGTGCAGCGCATTGTAGCCAATGAGATTGGTGCCCCATTCTGCACGATTGACATTAACCAGCAGCGGAGCGTAACTGCACATGATGACGTTGTTGGAATCGCGTTCCAGACCGGTTAGCCACGCGGCATCACCCAGCGCGGCATTGAGAGTGGGCGTCGGATGACCTTCGGTTGTGGCCCACTCGCCGACAAATATCTTGGGAAAGCCGGGGGGCAATTGGTCGTAATGATGGGTATCATCCCACATGGCGGTGGCCGAGCGGTAAAAGTGATCGTCCACAAGGTCGGGCTTTACGCCGTCAAAGTCGGCGGCATGAACCGTGGCAATAAGCTTGATGTTGGGGTATTTGGCCCTGATGGCCCGGGCCATGGTGCTGAATCGCATGGCATAGCTGCCCGAATTATCGAAGAAATCTTCATTACCGATTTCGACGTAGTTAAGCTTAAACGGCTTGGGATGGCCGTCTTTTGCCCGAACCGCCCCCCACCGGGTATTAACCGAACCGGTAACGTACTGAATTTCTTCCAGGGCGCTTTTAATGAAGGGCTGCATCGCCGCCTTGGTCGAAACATGCTCGTGGTTGAGCGAAAAGCCATCGTAAACCGCCAACACCGGCTGCATGTGCAGATCCTGGCACCACATTAAAAACTCCAGCAAGCCCATGCCGTCGCTGGATGGATAGCCCCAGCACGACCAGTGCCCGGGACGCTGCGTCACAGGGCCGATGGTCTTTTTCCAGTTGAAGCGGTCGGCAATGGACGAGCCTTCCAGGTAGTTGCCGCCTGGAAAGCGCAAGAAGGATGGCCGCATCGCCTTGAGCTTTTTCATGATATCAATACGAAATCCGTTGGCCTGATTTTTATACGTCGGCGGAAACAGCGACACATAACCCAGCCAAATGGTACCCGGCGAATGCGCCGACACCACAAACAGGTTGTTGCTTGCAGGCTTAATGTCGGCCGCGGTGTGAAGCGTAGCGGTGAACTTTTTCCAATCGGTTGTGATGCCGCTGATTTGCGCGGACGCCAGCACCGACGAGCCGTCCTTGCTTTCGATGCTGAGCGTGAGCGGGCCGCTGAAGCCGGCTGCCGCACGGGCGTAGATGGTGGCCTTATAGGTGGTGTCGGGTGTGGCGGGAATTCCCCAGTAGCCATCGTTGGCTGCGCCAGCGCTTCCGCCGGTTCCAACAGAGGCGACATCAATCTTCAGGCTGGAGGTAAGCCCGGTATGGTTGGGGGTATTAAGCTCATCGAGTTTCATGGTGGCCGCGGCATTGCCGCTGGTAACCAGCGACCAGTGCACGGGATGCGAAGCATTATCCTTAAAGGCGCGATTTTGAATAAGCTCGGCATAGAGGCCGCCATCATACGAATTGTTTATTTCTTCGGTCATCAGACCATAGAGAATGGGACTGATGGGATGCAGCGGCTGAGCGACATTAACCGTCATGGTTGCGTGGGCAGCTCGCGGCCCAGGCGATTGCGCCATGGCCCGGCCGGCAACAAGCACCATTAGCCCGCAACACAAAAGCATCGCAGTTGCATGGCGCGTCAGAGAAGTGGTAAACGGCAACATCCGCGTGACGGTGGCATTAACACCACCCAGAGCACCGGCCGTGGGCCGCTGTGATCGTTGGGCGCAGGCAATAGTTTGATTGAGTCGTTTGCGTTGGAGCATTGGAAGTTCCTCATTATTACAACCGGCGATTACAACGCCGCATTTGGCAGGAGTATAACGGAAGGTTCCGAAACGCATTACATAAATCTTATGGCGTTTTGCGCAATGTTTTAGTGCATTTTGCGCAATGCTGGCCGCACCGTAACGTTTATAAGATTGCTGCTTCTTTGATGAGCGGCGGTGTTTGGAGGTACACGGCGTAACGTTACGGTCCGAACACAATAGTGCCTAAGACGTCGGTACTGATTATACGATTTCAACTGAACCAGCACAGCAAAAAAAAGACCGCGGCCCCCCTTTTGGGAGGACCGCGGTCATAAATCTGGCACCAACCTACTCTCGCACCTGTGGGCACTACCATCGGCCGTCAGAGCTTTACGGTGCTGTTCGGAATGGGAAGCTGTGTTACCTCTGACGTAAGAGCACCAGAAAACCGGAATGGCTGGTTTCCCAACCATTCCAGGGAACTTGGTTTCGCCGTTCTTTGGCGAATGAAGATTGCGTGATGGGCATAAGACGACTTTTAGTCCGCGCTTGAAAATCAAAGAGCGCCAGCTACTTAAGTGGCTGGTGTGCCTGGTCCTTGAATCGGTCGCATAAGGTAGTGCCGAAGCACTGC